>RDZL01000087.1 GCA_004295165.1 Flavobacteriia bacterium | reverse complement strand
TAGGTCAAGATGTTTATACCGCACACCGCTTTACGTCCTTGAAAGATACAACCCTCAAAGTTTATGCCTACCGCTACCAAAATGACGGCGGCCGAGCTGTACTCATCGATAGCGCAGCACTCCAAATTGCTGCACCTGGTGAGTTGTTTTACGCCGATTTGCAACTTGAAAACGGTGCGCCGGTTTGTTTGGTAGATGGGCTAGAAGAGCAGGTTTATGCCACTCAAAAAGGTCCGTTGCGTTTTATTTTCAAAGATGGAATCGGAACCACCGCTCATTTTATTTCTGGTTTTGAAGTGGGGGTAAATGATTTTGCTGCGTTGGCCAGTACCGAAAAAGCGCTCAAAGAAGCTGTAGAAATGCGGCCGGTAAACCAGCACCTTTTGCAGGTAAGCAATATCCAAGACACCGAAGCTGATTTATTTGCTTGGCTACATTTTTTGGATTTTAATGTCCTGATCATTATCTTTTTGATGTTGCTGATCGGCATCATCAATGTAGGTTCGGCAGTACTTGTATTGATTGTAGTCCGCACCTCTTTTGTGGGCTTGCTCAAGGCCTTGGGTGCCAACAACCGCTCTGTACGCCGCATCTTTTTGTGGCAAGCAGCCTACCTTTTGCTGAGGGGTTTACTCATTGGTAATTCGCTCGCGCTCGTTTTGTGCTGGCTACAAGACCGCTATGCACTGCTGAAACTCGATCCTGCCGTCTATTATCTAGATGCCGTTCCAATTGATTTCAGTTTTTGGAATTTCATTTTTATCAATGTGTTAACTTTTGGTACTTGCATGATTGCTTTACTTCTGCCAAGTAGAGTGGTGTCGCGTATTTCACCCATTAAAGCCATCAAATTTCAATGAGTTGGTATGTGGGGCAGCAGGTGAGTGTCCTGCGTGAGTCCGGAATTTTTATCATCCAGGAAATTCTAAAAACGCAGTTGGTGCTCACCGATGAATTTGGCTTTTCCTACACTTATACCCAGGACTTAGTTGTTGCTCGGCAAGCCATAGACGTACAAAAAATTAAGAATAAGGACCAAATAAATAGTGCGCGCAACCAGCGCCAAAAACCACCCACTACCAAAGAAAACGCCCTGCCCAGTATCGATTTGCATGCCGAAGAGCTCGGCTTGCCAGCACAGCTTCCGGCACACGATGTTTTACTCGCACAACTTAGCGCTTTCAGGCTGTTTTGCAATCGGCAGGCTCGTGCTCGCCAGGCCAAGTTTTTGATCATTCATGGGGCTGGTGAAGGCCGCTTAAAGCAAGAGATCAGACAACTAGTTTTGTCGCGCAATGGCATGTCTATGCACGATGCACAATGGAGCAATGGCGCCGTCGGGACTTCAAGAATAGAGCTAATCTTGAACGCTTTTGTGCCTTTTTAAGGCAGGCCAATGTAACCGGGTTTTCCTTTTGGGATGTCAAAAGCCCAAGTGTAGTAGCCGATATAATGTGCGCTAAAATAGCCCAAGCGCGCCTTGAGTTCTTTCGGGAAGCTAATTTGCTGTTCAGTTGAAAGCCCGCTCATGCGCCACTGCGGCGCAACGCCATCTTGCTGGCAAGGCGCATGCCGTTGAGGGCCGTAGAGTTGGGTGCCGTATTGGAAAACGCTTGTCCAGTAATTGGCAGGCATCGTTTTTCCTTTCGGATTTTCGGGTGCAAATGCATAATATGCGCCCAACTGTATTTTTCCTTTTAGAACGCGTGCCATGCCCATCAAGTAAGCATGACCCATGCTGTGGCTCACTACGTACAGCGTGTCGTTTTGTGGGTCGTTTCCGTTTCTGGAGAGTTCTTGCAAAAGGTTGCGACCCGCTTGCTTGCCTGCTTGATAACGCTGCATGAATCCCTCCTTATTTGATTTTGTAGCTAAAAGGTTGTAGGTCCTGACTTCTTGTTGGTTGGCAATTTTGGTTGTGGAACAACTGTGTTTGCCAAGACAAGGCTTTGGGTACAATGAGGCACTGCTCATGAACTGCAGCAAAGAGCGGTGATTAGAGGTGCGCACACTGTGGTGACCATCGGCAAAAAGTGTTCGTTCAGTTGCCAAGCGCTTTTCAAACGTCGCAATGAAGTTATCTTGGGGCCAGTAGTTGAAGGCGTCGGCGCCAAAAATCAAGTTCCTGGACCGCGGATGCTCTAGGCCTTTGTCGTTGATGGCTTGTAGGGCTTTTTCGGGGTCTTGACTCGAGGAGGTAGGTCTGTAACCATTGACGAATAAAAGTATCCGTTTGGGACGGTCTTTTTTGAATTCAAACGCGACGAGTTGTTTGTTGGCGAGCTCGTAAATAAGAGCGGTGTCTTTGCCGTCGGCTTTTTTGTGGTGGAAAACAAACAGCTGGTTAGTGGCCAAAACGCGCGATGAGTCTGGGTGCGGTTTGTAGTAGCGCTTATCGTATTTAAAGAATAACTTCCCGCTTTTTTTATACTCAAAATGGAGCACGGGTAAAGCGCGTTGGGTGTGCCATTTTTGTCTTTTTTTGATATAGAGTTGGTTGCGGGTGCGGCTGGTTTCTTTGGACAAGAAATAAGTGCGGTCATTTCGGCTATTGTTAAGGGTCGAGACAGAGGCCTTTTTGAAATCGCTGAGTTGGTGAAAACGAAAGTGGATTTGTATGTTGTAAAAATCAATGGCCCAAATCGCAACTGCATTGCCAGCAACCACTGCTGCCCACAGAAAGAGCTTCAGAAAACGATAAGACCACCGCTTGAAAAAGCGACTTTTAGCCATGCGCCTATTGATGCGCCGAAAAGTAAGTATTTGCAGAAAAATGGTCAAGAGCAAGGCCAAAAGATGAACAGCGGTCCAGTCGATACCTAGCCAGGAATAACGGATCTTAAAAAACGGATTGTTCGGGTCTTTGTAATTGAGGAATTGATTGCGCTGTTCAAAAATGACTAAACCATGTTGTGGTGTTTGCGCATGCTGTATACTGCCATCGCGGTTTTCTGTCCATGCGATATGCACAACTCTGCCGTTGTCGGCAAATAGAGCGGGGCAATTGAAATAAAAGAGAAGGGCAAAAAGGAGGTAGCGATACACCTTACAAGTGCATGAAGTTCTTTTTGGCTAAAAGTTCGTCTTCGGATTCGCGGTAAGCTGGGTCGTCTACGCAGCAGTCAACAGGGCAAACTGCAGCACACTGTGGTTCGTCGTGGAAGCCGACACATTCTGTGCATTTTTCGTGAGCGATGAAGTAGACGTCCATGTTGACGGGTTCAAAAGCGTGGTCTGCTTCGATTTCTTCACCGTCTAGGGTTTGGATCAGGCCTTTGAGGGTGGTGCCGTCGGTAAATTTCCACTCGGCGCCACCTTCGTAAATTGCATTGTTTGGACATTCAGGTTCGCAAGCCCCGCAATTGATACATTCGTCTGTGATAATGATTGCCATAAAATCAAAAATTTGTACAAAGATAATAAGCCTAGTTGGATTGTTCTGTTTGATGAGGTAAAAAAAGAGAA
>RDZL01000086.1 GCA_004295165.1 Flavobacteriia bacterium | reverse complement strand
GAGAAACATCGAGCTCGTTAAGCCGCCGATCAGTACCCATGCTAGGCCGTTTTTCCATTCGGCGCCCGCACCTGTAGCAGTGGCAATTGGCACCATACCAATAACCATCGCAATAGTTGTCATTAAGATCGGACGCATCCTTTCTTTTACTGACTCTAACAAGGCGCTGTAGGTACTCATTCCTTTGTCTTTAAGGTGATTGGTGAAGTCTACAATCAGGATGGCATTTTTGGCCACCAGCCCCAGGAGCATGAGCATACCTAGCATCGTGAAAATACCCATGTTAGAAGCGCTGAGTGCCAAGGCTAAAATAGCACCTACCAAAGACACCAATATAGAGAACAAGACCACAAACGGATACACGAAGTTGTCGTAAAGGGCCACCATGATCAAGTAAACCAAAATGACACCAATACCCATTGCCGTACCTAATGCACCAAAAGATTCTTTCTGACGCTTGATTTCACCACCCCAAGTGAGGCGCACATTCGGATCAAGCGGATGCTTTTTGAGGTATTTTTCGATATCTGCAGCAACTGTTCCAGGAGCTGCACCGAGTACGTAGCAACGCAAAGTGGTGTTGGAAATCCTGTTTTTGCGCTCAAGTGTACCCGCGGCGTTGTCTACAGAAATCTCAGCAAATTCACTCAATTGCACTTGCTTTCCTTCATTGTTGGCAAAAGTCATGTTTTGAATGTCCTCTACATCTTTGCGGTTAGCGGCATCGAGCATCACGCGGATGTCGTATTCTGAGCCATCGAGGTCAATTTGGCTGTCGTCATTACCGGAAAGCGCACCTTGCAATTGCATCCCTACAGCAGCAACATTGACGCCGAGTTGCCCCATTTTTTCACGGTTCAAGGCGATTTTTACTTCTGGCGTGATATCTTCAGTGCTCAGGCTTGGATCTTTGGCACCATTCATGGCTTTCATGGCCGTTTTGAGTCTGCGCGCTTCTTTCATCATGAGGTCTTTGTCGTTACTCGAGATAAAAATCTCAATAGGTGCTTGCTCTGAATCGATCAAGCCCATGTTGAGAGCCTTGACTTCAACACCCGGATACTCATTTTCGATTTTTGTCCGGACCATGTTCATGTAATCGACGGTCGGGATCTCTTTTTGCTTGTCTTTTTTGAGCATTACCGTAATCTCGGAACGGTTTTCTGCACCAAAAGCTGCAGCGCCAAGGCCGGCACTTGGGCCACCCACGTTGGAGAAGACAATATCAATCATGTCTTTTTGAGCCAATAACAATTGCTCAATTTTCATGGTGGTGAGGTTGTTTTCAGCAAAAGTAGCGCTCTTCTCGTACTTGAGTTTGAGCATGAACTTGCCTTGATCACCTTGCGATACAAACTCCTGCCCTACAATACCTAGGCCCATGGTGGCAAAGGAGGCAACAAAAATGACGATGATGATCAGGCCCATAGAAATTTTATGGCGCAGTGCCCAGCCAACAATTTTGACATAAGAATTCGTGAAAATAGTAACACGGCGTTCAAACCAAAGCAAAATGGCTTGGAATGGTTTCTTAGGGTCGAGCTTGACTTCTTTGGCAAAGCGCGAGGCCAACCAAGGTGTCAAAGTAAAACAAACAAAAAGTGACATCAGGGTAGAAACCACCACCACAATCGAGAACTGGTGTAGGATATCCGAAATGGTTCCTTCAATAAAGACAACTGGAGAGAACACCACGACATCCACAAGCGTAATCGCCAAGGCCGTGAAACCAATCTCGTTTCGGCCATCCAAGGCGGCTTGGCGGCGTTTTTTGCCCATTTGCAAGTGTCGGTAAATGTTTTCGAGTACAACAATCGAGTCATCGACCAAAATACCAATGACCAAAGACATCGCCAAAAGGGTCATGAGGTTGAGTGTGTAACCCAACAAATACATGGCTACAAACGTAGAGATCAAGGAAGCTGGAATCGAAACCAATACAATAAATGCGTTGCGCATGGTGTGCAAGAATAGCAACATCACGAGCGCAACTAAGAATACCGCTAACTCGAGGTCGTGGATCACGGCGTCAACAGACTCAATGGTCGGCAAAGAGGTATCAGTTGCAACTGTAAACTTGAGTGCTTCTTTGCTGAATTTGGCTTCTAAGTCCTTGAATTTGGCTTTGGTGGCGTTGGCTACATCAACCGCATTGGCATCTGATTGCTTTTTAATGCGTAAACCTATACCGTTCACTCCATTCAAACGCGAGATGGTGATTTGATCTTCGGAGGCATCTACTACCTCTGCTACATCGCGCAAGCGAATGGAACTGGTTCCTTTGGCCATCAGGACTAAATCTTGAAGGTCATCTAGGTTTTTGTATTTACCCGTTAAGCGCACCGTGATTTGCTCGCTGCTGCTCTTGATTTTCCCCGTAGGAAAGTCGAGATTGGAAAGGGCAATAGCCTGATTGATTTGCGCCATAGATAAGCCTAATTTGCGCATTTTGTCTTTATCTACATTGACCCGAAAAGAGCGGCGTTCGCCACCGATTACTTGCACTTCTGCAACACCTTTTACCTGTTTGATGGCCGGCAAAAGTTGGTCGTCCATGAGGCGCATGAGTTCGGCATCCGACAAATTTTTTGCAACTGCACTGAGCTGCAATACCGGCGTGGCATTCGGCTCAATTTTGGCCACCATTGGGTTTTGCGCGTCGTCTGGCAATCTACTGAGGTTGTTATTGATCTTGCGCTGCGCATCTTCTAAAGCGTCGTCTATGTTGGCAGAGGCTTTGAACTCAAGCAACACAAAAGACGCGTTGTCAAAAGAAAAGGAAGTTACCTCATCGACGTTTTCCATTCCGGAGAGTACGTCTTCTAGCGGTTTAGAAACCTGACTTTCCACAGTAGAAGGAGAAGCACCCGGGTAAGCGGTGGTAATGGTGAGTAGTGGCGCCGAAAAGTCGGGCATCAGCTCATAAGAAAGCTGTTTGTAGCTGAGGAGCCCACCGCCCACCAAAATGGTAAAGACAACGATGATAAATGAGGGCCGCTTAATGGCCAATTCAGTAAGTGTCATAAGGCTATTTGTTGCGTTTAATGTTCATTCCGTCTTCTAGGTTTACTTGGCCTTTCACGACAATTTCGTCGGAGGCGCTCAAGCCCGAAACCACTTCTAAGAAGTTGCCATCTGCAGTTCCAGGGCTAAATGCCGTTAAAACTGCTTTGCCATTCGATACCACGTAAATTTGAGGATTCTTGGTAGAGCCAATAAGGGCCTTGCGCGGCACAGCTAAAGCTTTAACGCTTTCATTGTTGGATAGCGTCACATTACCATACATACCTGAAAGAATTTTTTGCGCGCTGCTGTTGTTCACCAATACTTGGACCTTGAAATTGTGCAAGCCGTCGGCCTGAACAGAAATGCTGTAAATGCTGCCACTCACTTCTTTGTCGTGCGCATCTACGCTCACGCCTACTTTTTGACCTTTTTTGAACTTGAGCACATCGCGCTCAGGTACAGAGATCG
>RDZL01000085.1 GCA_004295165.1 Flavobacteriia bacterium | reverse complement strand
CCGATGAGGCGGCGATTCGGATCTGATGAAAGGGTCGTTTTACCCGTACCAGACAAACCAAAGAAAATGGCGGTGTCGCCGTCTTGACCGATATTAGCTGAACAGTGCATTGAAAGCACGTTCTTTTCATGGGGCAAGATGAAATTGAGGGCAGAGAATATTCCTTTTTTGATTTCACCGGTATAACCTGTACCGCCGATGAGGATCATTTTTTTGGTGAAGTTGAGAATAGCAAAGTTATGCTGACGCGTGCCGTCTATGGCCGGATCTGCAAAAAAACTTGGCGCACAAACGATGTGCCATTCAGGCGTGAAGTCTTCGATTTCATTGGCCTCTAAACGCAAAAACATGTTGTGTGCAAATAAACTAGACCAAGGCAACTCAGCCACGACACGAATATTGGTGCGGTAAGCAGGGTCTGCACACGCATATACATCGCGCACATAAATGTCTTGTTCTGCTAAATGTGCTTTCATGCGCTCGTAAAGTGCATCAAATTTTGCAGGTTCAAAACCGATATTGACATCGCCCCACCACACAGCATTTTCTGTAACGGCGTCGCGTACAATGAAGCGGTCTTTGGGAGAACGACCGGTAAATTCACCAGTTTCAATAGCAAGGGCTCCGGTATCGGTCAGCATGCCTTCACCCAAAATGATGCAGTCTTCGATGAGTTCTGCTGGGGTGAGATTCCAGAATTGGTCGCCTGTTTGAGACAAACCAATACTTGCGGCGAGGTCGGCATTTTTTCCGAATTTTCCGTGTAATTCCATTTTACTTTTTTAAGAGTTTGACAGGGCAAAATTACGGCGCTTTGTGAACCAAAACCATGATATATATTAGGTTTTTGTAAACAGCACATGTTATTAAATGTGAAGAACTTAATTTGATTTTGTAAGGAAAATTTAGTATATTAAAGTAAGTGTCCGAACTACACTTTGTGTTTTGAAAAGCGCATAATTATAGCTAGTTTTGAAACAAATGACACGCATGCGCCTCTTCTCCTCTATCCTTGTTGTATCTCTACTCGGTTTTGCTTTAGTAAAATTTTACCCTGGTGAAAAAACGACAGCAAGCAGCTCTAAATTTAAATATGAACTCCCTACCAAATGGATAGGTGCCGCTTTTGCGGATTTGAACTCACAACAACAAACCCAACAAATTCAGGGGTTTAGAAAACATATTGAAATTCTTAAAAACAACAAACAGGTGTTGCCTTTGGGTCGTTTGGATCAAAAATTGGCTTGCATGGCGCTGGGTGGTAATTCTTCTGTCTTCACGGAAACACTCAACTTCTATGCCGACCGCATGGCCTTTTTTGCTGCCGACTCACTGCAAATTCCAGCAGCAGTTTCTAAATTTTATGGCCTTACCGATCCAGAAATTTGCATATTTAGTTTACATGCGGCGGCTCCTCATAGTAACCATATCGAAAAATGGGCGGCTGAAAAAATTGAGCTCCTAGACAGCACCGACCAAAACATACTTGTCGTTTTTGGCGAGCATCAAATACTCAAAGATGTAGACACCTCCTTATTTGACGCTATTATTATAGCGCACGAAAACCACCCTATTGCACAGGCACAAATTGCACAGCTACTCATGGGTGGCAACAGTGCTGCAGGAATTCAAGCCAATGGCAGACTTGGCATTGCGCTCCCAGAAGAAATTGGGCTCGACAGTAAAGACCTCCAGCAACTTGATGTCATTGCACAAAAAGGAATCACCGCGGGCGCTTACCCTGGCTGTCAGGTGTTGGTTGCAGTAGAGGATAAAATCATCTGGCACAAGGCCTATGGAAAGCAAGGTTACGAAACCGACGCAGCAGCAATTGATTTGCAGTCCATGTATGACATCGCTTCGGTGACCAAAATAGCCGCTTCTACCCTGCTGGCCATGGAGCAACATTCAAAAGGTAAATTCGACCTCGACCGCAGCATTGGCTCCTACATTCCTGAAGTCACTGGCCAAACCCCATTTGGCGCGCTCAAAATTAGAGAAATCATGGCGCATCAGGCAGGCCTCACCCCCTGGATTCCCTTTTACAAGAGAACACTTACAGACGGCCAATGGAAACCAACAATCTATCAAACAAAAAAATCCGAGGACTTTTCTATTGAAGTTGCCAAAGGAATGTTCATGCGCAAAGACTACAAAGACTCTATGTATGCGCAAATCATGCGCTCAGAACTCGGGCCCAAGAAATATGTGTATTCTGATCTCTGTTACTATTTTACCCAACCCATTTTAGAGCGCCTCATTGGCGAAAGCCAGGCGAGTTATTTGCGCCGCAACGTTTATCTACCACTCGGACTCAACCGCATGCTTTACCAACCGCTCAAAAACTTTGCTGACGCTCAAGTGGTGCCTACCGAAGACGATCAAGCTTTTCGCAAACAACTGTTAAGAGGATACGTTCACGACCCCGGCGCCGCCATGCTAGGAGGCATCGCAGGGCATGCAGGTATTTTCTCAAACGCCTGGAGCCTCGCACACATCATGCAACTTTTCCTCAACAAAGGGCAAATGGCCGGCATGAACTTCTTCTCTGAAGCCACTTACACTGAATTCACCAAACAACAGTATCCTGGCAACCGCCGAGCAGCAGGCTTTGACCGACCCACAGCAAGCGGTGGCGGCACCTGCGATGTCTTGGCCTCCCAGCAATCTTTCGGGCACTCGGGCTTCACGGGCACGCTGGCCTGGGCCGACCCCAAAAATAAAGTCATTTTTATCTTTTTATCCAACCGCGTTCACCCAAGCCAAGACAACTGGAAACTCCGCGATCTGAACATTCGAACTGATATGCATCATGTAGTGTATGAGGCGTTGGCGAAGAGGGGGAAATGAATTTTGGTTGGCACGTCAGAAAATCTACTGAATATAATTTGCCAGGTCAAGTTTAATTTTGGAGAAAACTAATTCCTATGCTAAAAGTACGTAATTTTGTACCTAAATCGGTACTCATGTTAAGCGCAACTTATTCAGAATTCAGAAAAGACCTCAAACAGTTCTTAGACCAAGTCATTACCAATGTGGATACCCTCATCATTCACAGAGGGAGCGGCAAAGCTGTTGTGGTCATGTCTTTGGAAGAGTACAACGCATTGTGCACCACAAGTCATGAGCTCTCATCCATCAAAAATAAAGCACGTCTCGACGCATCAATTCAACAAATTGGTACGGATATGATTGATTTTATCCCAGAATGAATATCAGTTTTACCCCAATTGCTTGGGATGACTACCAATACTGGTTGAGCCAAGACAAAAAGAAAATTGTCAAAATAAACCAACTTCTTAAGGACATTCTCAGAAATCCATTTGAAGGGATTGGTATGCCAGAACCTTTAAAATTTCAATATACTGGTTTTTGGTCGCGCCGAATTGATCAAAAAAACCGTTTGATTTATCAAGTCCTAGAACAACAAGTTATTGTTGTAAAATGTAGGTATCACTATGACGATTGACCTACCTCAACACCAACTTCTTCACC
>RDZL01000084.1 GCA_004295165.1 Flavobacteriia bacterium | reverse complement strand
GTACTTTCCCCACCCAAGGTATTGGGAATGAGGAGTATAGATCCTTTTTGCTTATTGCTCATGAAATAGTTTTTGGATGAGGGCATCGGTAGCTTGATCTACTAATTGATAGACTGCTTCGAAATCTTCGAGTGTGCCGTAATAGGGGTCAGGGACCTCTAATTGTTGGTGAGGATATAAATAATCAAGAAAAAATTCGATCTTTTTTTCATCATCAGGAGTTTGCGCAAGCTTGAGTACATTGCGCTGGTTGGAATGATCCATAACTAAGATGTGGTCGAAATTTTGAAAGTCGTTGTATGTAAATTGCCTGGCCCTCAGAAAATCAAGTGCCGTGCCATGCTTTGCCGCGGTTCGGATCATGCGGCTATCTGGCGCTTTGCCGATGTGATAATTTGCCGTGCCGGCTGAATCTACAATTGCATTTAGATTTTGCGCTTTGATTTTGCGCAAAAGTAAACCGTCCGCAAGTGGTGATCGGCAGATGTTGCCGAGGCAAACCATGAGTATGCGCTTGCCCAACAGGTACTTATTGAATGGTCAGTTTCTTTTCGAGTTCTTCGAGGTAATGACGGAATTGTTTGTCAGTTTCTGAAAGATTGACAACCGTGCGGCAAGCGTGAAGAACTGTTGCGTGGTCTTTGCCACCGCAGTGTGCTCCAATACTGGCCAAAGAAGATTTGGTCATTTTTTTGGAGAAATACATCGAAATTTGACGTGCCTGAACCACTTCGCGTTTGCGGGTTTTGGATTTGAGCATTTCGATTGGCAGATCAAAGTAATCGCAGACCACTTTTTGAATGTATTCGATAGAGACTTCACGGGCAGTACTGCGAACAAATTTGTCTACCATTTGCTTGGCTAGCTCTAGCGTGATGGCTTTTTTGTTCAGGGACGCTTGTGCAAGAAGGGTGTTGAGTGCGCCTTCAATTTCGCGAACGTTGGTGTTGATAGAATAGGCCAAGTACTCCACGACTTCACGTGGAAGTTCGATGCCGCTACCGTACATTTTCTTTTCGAGAATAGCGATGCGTGTTTCGAGGTCTGGCGTACCGAGGTCGGCAGAAAGGCCCCATTTGAAACGCGAAAGTAAACGTTGCTCCATTCCTTGCATCTCGACAGGTGCTTTGTCTGAGGTAAGGACGATTTGCTTACCGTTTTGGTGCAGGTGGTTGAAAATACTGAAGAATACATCTTGTGTACGTTCTTTACCTGCAAAAAATTGGACGTCGTCAATAATCAAGACATCGATCATTTGATAGAAATGAACGAAGTCATTGGTGGTTTGATTTTTAATGGCGTCTATGAATTGGTGTGCAAATTTTTCTGATTGCACATACAATACGGTTTTGTTTGGAAAGCGCTCTTTGATGGAAATACCAATGGCGTGCGCTAGGTGCGTTTTGCCCAATCCAACACCTCCGTATAGAAGTAAAGGATTGAAAGCGGTGCCTCCAGGTTTGTTGGAAACTGCAAAACCAGAAGCTCTTGCCAAGCGGTTGCATTCACCTTCAATGAAGTTTTCAAAAGTAAAATTAGGAATCAGGTTAGATTCGATGTTTACTTTCTTAAGACCAGGAATGACAAACGGATTGCGAATTTGCTTTTCGTCGACATTGATAGGCATGTTGACGGGTGCATTTTTTAAATTGCTTGAATTGTTGGTCGGGAGTTTGACAGTGTAAGGGCTGCGTGATTGGGTGTTGTTTTCCATCACGATGCTGTACTCAAGTGTACCTTCTTGCCCAAGCTCTTTTTTGATGACCTTGCGCAAAAGCGTAATGTAGTGCTGCTCGAGCCACTCATAGAAAAAATGCGAAGGCACTTGGATCGTAAGTACCGGACCCTCCAATTTGACGGGTACGATTGGCTCAAACCAAGTTTTAAAAGCCTGCAATGATATGTTATCTTTGATAACTTTTAAGCAGCACTCCCATGCACTTTCGTGGCTAGTATTCATAGTTTTGTAGGTTGTTCTCGTTGTTTGTAAATAATCGTGAGGCCACGAAATTTGTTTGAAATAATGAGAGAACAAATATTCTCATAAAAAAGTTAAAAAAAAAGCGTCAAGGGTATTGCTTATTAAAAAAAAAAGACTTGTCAGTAATAATTTTTTAATACATGCTTAAATCTCCGAGAGCTTGGTAAATTTACGATAGACCATTAGAACATACAAGAAAAATGGCACAAAAACTGAAGTATGCAAGATAACTTACGTTTGACTCATTTGGAGTTTTCAACAAATATCAGGGTGCGTTATGCCGAAACGGACCAAATGGGCTATTGCTATTATGGTAATTACGCCAGTTATTTTGAAGTGGCAAGGGTAGAGGCTTTGCGCGAGCGTGGCGTTAGCTATAAAGAAATGGAAGACAACGGGATTTTACTTCCTGTAAAGAAATTTGAAATTGCCTACCACCAGCCGGCAAAGTATGACGATTTATTGGAAATTCGTACCCAAATAGTGCAACTAGAAGGTGTGCGCATCGCATTTACTTATAAAACCTATAATGAAGCGGGGGTTTTGCTCAATGAGGCCTACACTTTACTGGTCTTTGTGAGCGCTGAGACACAAAAACCCATGGCTATTCCACCTGCAATTTTTGAACAGTTAAGCTAATTGATATGAGTGCTTTTGAATTTCAACTTTTTGACCCCAAACTTCACCAGTTATCATTTCAGACCAGAACAGGTGAAACTCGTGTTGGCGAACACCTGAGTCAACAAGCGCTGTCGACAGCAAAATACGTCCTGCTTGGTGTGTGTGAAAACGCTGGCCCGCGGGCAAATATGGGAAGACAGGGCAGTGAAAATGCATTCATAGCATTTATGAAGGTCTTTTTCAACTCTCAACATTACGAGGGTTCGTCTACTGATCAATTAGCTTATTTAGGCCTCATTCAGCAGGTAAAGCAACCTGCCGACCAAACCGAGGCAACTGCTTTTGTGCAGGAACTAGATGCACTATTGATGGCTACTTTAGACAAATATATTGGTGCAGGTCAGATTCCGATTGTGGTTGGAGGTGGGCACAACAACGCGCTTCCACTCATGCGTTGGGCTGCGCAAAGGGGCAAATTGAGTGTAGTGAACATCGATGCCCATGCTGACTTACGCCCTACAGATCAGCGCCATAGCGGCAATTCCTTTTCTTTTGCTTTGCAAGAAGCGTTATTGGTGGAGTATGGCGTATTTGGCTTGCATGAAGCCTTTAATAATTCATTTATTCGCACTCAATTGGCCTCACCAAAGGTGAAGCATCGATTTTTTGAAGATTACCTGCAAGGACCGCATCAACTTTACGACGATGTTTTGGGATTTGTTCAGCATCAGCACCATGCAGTGGGTTTAGAAATTGATATGGATGCGATTGCTTTAATGCCAAGTTCGGCTTTCAGCCCCTCTGGCTGGCATCTCGATCAAATGCGCACGCTGTTGCTCAAATTGGGTCATATCCGCCCTCAAATTGCTTATTTGAACCTGACCGAAGCGGCACCCAACGATGAGAAAGAAGATTTAATTGTGGGCAAGGCCCTTACTTATTTGGTGCGCGATTTCTTGCGCTTGCATCGTTAG
>RDZL01000083.1 GCA_004295165.1 Flavobacteriia bacterium | reverse complement strand
GAGCTCAGCATCAAGACAGACAACATTTTTGATTTGAATACAAAAGCAATGGCTTGGGCGAAAATCCATTTCAAAAACTTGAATCCTAGCCCTACAGACCATTTCAGGTATATCAAACAAGAAGGCTTGGCAGCTTGTGAGAGCTGTTGCCCGAGTACTACCCAAGATTTTTATGGCGAACTGGACACCACTTTTTATTGCCTGAACAATGGCAACACCACCTACTCTCTTTTTTATTGGGAGCTGAACACATCCAACAACGGCCAAAAGAGCGCCTTTACAACTGCTTTTGACACCACACTAATAGAGGTGATTTACTAATTGGCCTTGAATTTAGAATCCGGGATGCCCTGGTTTACTTTGTAATTACTGATTTGCAGCACAATTGTACCCGTTTGCGACCCCTCGGTCGTTTTTGGTTTTTTCTTGTTTTGATGTAAATCGGCAGCTACACTTTTGGGCAACTTGAACTTTTTGACATCAATAGTAAACACCATTTTGTAAGGCAGGCCATATTTGGCTTGGTCTCCGTAGAAATAGTTGATGTCTAAAGTACCATTACTCTTGCTCGTGATTTGAGATTTCAAAATCAGGTCCTTGACGGGGTCAATCCAGAGTTTAACCAAAATGACATCTGCATTTTCTGTGAGCGGCAACACCGAAACCACGGAAGTCTTGACCTCGCCTAGCATTTTAGTGCCATTCAGGGCGCAAGTGTAAGCCTTTTCATTGCTTAAAAAGTTATTGAGCTCGCCCAAGCCTTGTTTGGGTAAAATAGCAATCCCTTTAGACTCCACCTTCATTTGATTGGGTTCTTTATAGAAAATCTTGGCGTCTACTTCGTCAATTTTAATCATAGGCACCTGTGCTTTGATGTGCACATCGGCTGAATAATCTTTGACTTTTTCAAGCTTGAGGCGAACGGCCTTGACAAGTTCGTTAGGGTCTTGGGCACTTACAACTTGCCAAAGCAACATAAAGGATAAGAACAGCAATTGCTTCATGTGGTAATGTCTTTGCGTTTGAATTTAAAGATAGCGATGGCCACGAATAAAATGTTGTGACCAAGTAAGATCCAGACGGACTCCCAAATAGCAGACCAAGGAACAGGGTCACTGAAAAAGGAGCGCCAAGAGGCCATGTGTGTGGTAAAGAGCCAAGGCTTGACATGGTCAAATACGCTGACGTCTAGCGAACCAATGATAGTGAAAAGGATAATGACGGCCATGGTAGAAACAATTGGACCTATCGAGTTGTCGGCAAAGGCGGAAAAGGCGATGGAAAGCGTGGCAATTGTCATGAGCGCCAAATAAGCCACGGCAAAAGCCAAGCCATAACGCCACAACACATCGGCGTAATTGAGGATCACCAAGCCATCGGAGTTCAGGACAATAAGGTCGCCGGTACCGAACATCCAGCGGCCTACTATAAGCGCTAAAAAGCCCATCCAAACGACTAAAATTAAGGTGTAAACCGCAGCAGCTATTAATTTCGAAATGACCACTTGACTGCGGCTGATGGGTTTGGTGAGCAACATGCGCAGGGTGCCCATTGCGGCTTCTCCTGAAAGTAAATCGCCGGTCACGAGTGCCACCAATAAGGGAATGTGCACAATGAGCATTTGCAGCACAATAAAAGCAATGAGGTTACCATTGAGAATATTGCCATTGAAAGAAAGCGTTTGCTCAAAAGAAGCCGTCACAAAAGAAATGTACATGCGGCCATCTGCCTTCATGGCAAACAAGATGATCAGAATCAGCAAAGTAAGAGCAGCGAGCCCGATGTAACTGCGCGGCTTGGCGAGGATCTTAATGAATTCGTTATAAGTGTTTTTCCAGAGCATTAGTTTTGGGTCATTTGAATGAAAAAATCTTCGAGTGTGCGCTTGGGCTCTAGGGCAACTACTGCAAAGCCACCATTAACTAAAGCTGAATTGATCGCTGGAATCAGGTTTCTTTCCACGTTCAACTCCAGTGTTTTCGGAGAAATCACTTCTCCTTTAATGTTGGAAAACTGCTGTTGGAGAAGATGTAGCGCCTCGTTAGCTCTTTGGAGCAGTTCAATGGAAAGGAGTGTTTCTTGTGCGTTCATCAGTTCTGAAACTGAGCCCTCAATAATGGTTTGCCCTTTATTGATAATGACCATGCGATTGGCAACGTGTTCAATTTCGGCCAATTGATGAGAAGATAAAATGACGGTTTTGTTTTGCTCGTTTTTGAGGCGCAAAATGAGGTCGCGCACCTCTATGATCCCTTGCGGATCTAGGCCAGTGGTGGGTTCATCTAGAATGATGAGCTCGGGCTGGTGCAATAAAGTTTGTGCAATTCCTAAGCGTTGGCGCATGCCGTGTGAGAAACCGCCAACTTTGTCTTTTTCGCGCCCCGTTAAACCCACGAAGTCGAGGGTTTCAAAAATGGTTTGCTGACTGACGTCGGCTCCGGAAATACGGGCAAAAATCTCTAAGTTCTTGCGGGCCGATAAATATTTGTAAAAATCAGGCTTTTCGACAATGCTGCCTACTTGGGCGAGTATTTCATTGCGCGCTTCAAAAAGGTTTTTGCCAAAAATGTTGATTTGACCCGCGTTGGGTTTGATCAAGGAAAGCATGCAGCGCATGGTGGTGCTTTTGCCGGCTCCGTTAGGGCCTAAAAAACCGAATACATCGCCTTTGTTGACCGTAAAACTGACATCTTTAACGGCGGTAAAAGCGCCAAAGTTCTTTTGCAAACCTTTGACTTCAATAATTGGTTCTTGGTTCATGGGTACAAGGTACAATAAATAGATGGCGTGGAGCGCAACTTAGGTTACCCAAACAGCTGATCTACCTTTTTAAATCGATATGAAAATATTTGTGCTAATTTGGGCTTCACCAACCAAGGATGCACGAGTTTACCCAAAATACCAAAAGGCAAAACATAAGTGACAATGTCTGTCATTTCTACGCCGCCCTCCACCGCTTTGAAATGGTGCTCGTGGTGCCAAACTTTGTACGGACCAACGCGTTGTTCGTCGACAAAAAAGCTCAGGTCTTTGACGGTTTTGATTTCGGTTACCCAACTTAAGGGAATGCCTGCCAGCGGCTTAACGGTGTAGGCAATCATGAGACCCTCGTACATTTTTTGTGGTACTTCGGATTTCACAACAAAACCCATTGAGGGCGGCGTGATTTCTTTTAAATTGTGGGGAGACGAAAAGAAGTCCCAGCAGGTTTGTAAATCTGCTTTGATAAATTGTGTGCGCTTGAGTTGATACATGCTTTTAAAACACATAGCAAGGCAGAATGTTTAGCGCAAAGTGAAGGCTTTTTGAGCGGGTTTTGGTCCTAAAATAAAACGAAGTTCACCGCCTTGCATCAGTTCAAGATGAGAAATAAAAGGCTTTGGAAGGCGCTTTCCATTCCAGTACACCGCCTGGATATACATATTTTGATCCGAATTATTTTCGGTAATGATCTGTAAAACATGCCCACCATCCAGCTGTAAGGTCGCCTGCTTGACCAAAGGTGTCGTGAGAGCATAATCGGGCGAACCCGGCGCAAACGGATAAAAACCAAGCGCAGAAAAAATATACCAAGCGCTCATTTGCCCGCAGTCGTCGTTGCCGCCCATTCCTTCA
>RDZL01000082.1 GCA_004295165.1 Flavobacteriia bacterium | reverse complement strand
TTTTTTGTGCAAAGTAAAGGATAGAACGGTGCTTCATTCAATAACACATGTTAATTCTTTTTGTTGGGAGTTGTTGGTCATTGGTAGAAATTGTGCAATTTCGTTATATGGTATTGAGTCGTTTTTGGCTGGTCATTTTCATCAGCTCTATTTTATTTGTCCTTTTTGCTGTGTTCTCAGGGCAGTTTTACAGTATTGATTACGTCTTGAACGGCAAAAAAGACGACCCCATTCTCATCAAAGAGACCTATCATTGGAAATTACCTTCTTCCTATGTAGATCTCATGGCTCGTGCCGACAACAATACCTTCATTTTAGATAAAAACCCTTCGGACCCAGACACCACTTACGTCATGAAAGAGAAAACCGTCATGGTTTATTCGGGTGTCCAGAAGTCAGACGGTTTGTTGGTGACGGCCAAGAATAGCTTATTTGAGCTGATTTTACCCTTGATGGCCTATTTGGCTTTTTTTGCGGGCATCATGCAACTGCTCATTGATTCTGGAGCCACCGAACGCTTGGCCAAGCGCCTGAGTCCGTTTTTTTCTAAAGTGTTTCCGCAGGTGCCTGCAGGGCATCCGTCGATCACCTACATGACCATGAATTTTTCGGCTAATTTCCTCGGCCTAGACTCCGCTGCCACGCCTTTCGGCCTCAAAGCAATGGAAAGCTTGCAAGAGCTCAATACAGAGAAAGAAAAGGCCTCTGATGCGCAAATCATGTTTTTGTGTCTGCACGCTGCAGGGCTCACACTCATCCCGACTTCCATTATTGGTTACCGCGCAGCAGCCAACGCCGCCAATCCTGCGGATGTCATGTTGCCGTGTATCATTACTTCCTTTATAGGCACTTTAGCAGCCTTCTTTATTGTGGGTTTGCGCCAGCGCATTTCCTTTAAAAGCGGTTTGTTGTTGGGTGTCATAATGGCTATTATCGGCGCCATTTTTGGCTTGCTTTTTTATGTAGGCTCCCTCAATTTGGTCGAAAAAAACTACTTCACTGGAAACTTTTCAGGCATTTTACTCTTTGCAATCATCTTACTGACTTTGCTGTTTGCGTTTAAAAATGAAGCGCGTTTCAAAGAAAAAGACACCACTGTTTTTGATGCATTTGTAGAAGGTGCGCGCTCTGGTTTGGATACTGGTGTTAAAATATTCCCTTATGTGCTCGGCATGCTCGTGGCCATTTCTGTCTTCCGAAATTCGGGTCTATTTGAACTCATTGCAGGTGGTATTTCTGAAGTTTTTCGATATGTGGGTGTGAGTAAAGAAATTACTGATTCCTTGCCAGTAGCCTTATTGCGACCTTTTAGCAGTTCGGGTTCAAGAGGTTTCATGCTCGATGCCATGAACCAGTTTGGGCCAGATAGTTTGGCAGGAAGGCTATCTTCTATTTTTCAGTGTTCGGCCGAAACTACATTTTATGTCATTGCCGTGTATTTTGGCTCTATTCAAGTGCGCAATACGCGCTATACTTTAGGCACCATGCTTTTGGTAGACCTCATTTGTGTACTCACGGCTATTGGCGTTGCCCTCTGGTTTTTCTAAACAATGAAGGCGAACACACTTTCTTATCCTTCACTCGTGATCCTCGCCTGGGCTAAAGCGGTGGACGGTCATGACACGCTGCATAATTGGCTGCAAGAGAATGGTTATCCCGAACTCTGGATGGCCACCCAAGCCATTCGGCTACACGACCCTGCACGGCAATGGTTACTCAAAAATGGTTACCCAGAACTCATGGCCATGATCAGTGCGGCAGAAGGAAACGAGAAGGCACAAAAATGGTTGCAACAATTTGGCTACGAGGTGTTGTATCATATCGCTATGGCTGTGGAGCACGAGCAAGAGAGCTGGTTCTGGCTCAGAAAAAACACGAGCCCAGAATTGATTATTTTAGCTAAATCGATACAGGTCATCAAGGATCGCATTGAGGAAAACCACAATGATGTCCATGCCATTCACAAAGATTTATAACCAAAAAAAATACGTGCATTTGTGGATGCACGTACTTTTAGTATTTCAAGAAGATCTTGTCTTAATGGAGTAAATACAGAAACAGCTTAGAGCAACATGGCAGCTGGTTGCTCCATGTAGGTCTTGAAAGTTTGTAAGAAAGCAGCTCCAGAAGCACCATCAACAGCGCGGTGATCACAAGATAGCGTCACTTTCATGACGTTTCCTGGCACAACCTGACCGTTCTTCACAACTGGTACTGCTTTGATGCCCCCAATTGCTAAAATACAAGCGTCTGGTGGGTTAACAATTGCTGTAAAAGATTCAATGCCGAACATACCGAGGTTAGAGATGGTAAAGGTGTTGCCTTCCCAATCGCTCGGTTGTAATTTTTTGTCTTTGGCTTTCTGTGCAAATTCTCTAACCTCAGCAGAAATTTGGGTGAGGCCCTTGCCGTCTGCAAAACGCACAACAGGAACAAGTAATCCGTCTTCTACGGCAACCGCTACGCCAATATTGACGTGGTCATTGCGGCGAATGAAATCACCCATCCAGGCGCTATTGACAGCTGGGTGCTTGCGCAAGGCCATTGCCACAGCTTTGATCACCATGTCGTTGAAAGATACCTTCACGCCATCTAGGCTGTTGAGGCCTTTGCGGATAGCCATTGCAGCATCCATATCGATGTCTAAAGTGAGGTAGAAGTGAGGTGCTGTAAATTTGCTTTCTGCCAAACGGCGCGCAATGGTTTTGCGCATTTGCGATACGGGCTCGTCTGTATAAGAGACAGTTCCCATAGGAGCTGCGCTATACGCCGGTGTGTTTGCGGCAGGTGTATAAGGAACGTAATGATCTACATCGCGCTTCACGATGCGGCCGTTTTCTCCGGTGCCACCCACAGCATGGATGTCGATGCCGCGTTCTGCTGCCATTTTTTTGGCTAATGGAGAAGCAAATACACGGTCAGAATGATTGGCAACAGCTACAGGAGCTGCAACAGGAGCTGCAACTGGCGCCGCTACAGGAGCCGGGCTAGATGCAGGTGTACTCACAGGAGCAGGTGTAGGAGCAGCAGCTGGAGTGGAAGTTGGCTCAGGTGCACCAGCATTCGCTAAAATGCCAGAGATGTCTTCACCTGCTTCACCAATAATGGCAAGCACGCTATTGACGGGTGCAGTTTTTCCTGTTTCTACACCAATGTGGAGCAAAACACCATCGTAAAAAGACTCAAATTCCATAGTGGCTTTGTCTGTTTCGATCTCGGCGAGTACTTCACCGGATTTCACTTCATCACCAACTTTTTTAGTCCAGGCGGCAACAACACCTTCTGTCATGGTGTCGCTTAATTTGGGCATGTATACTACTTCAGCCATGTCTTTTTATTTGGGTTTTTAGTATTCTTTGATGTAAGGATAATCTGCTTGTGTGTAGACGTCCTCGTAGAGTTCGTGCGCTTCTGGGTAAGGTGAGTTTTCTGCAAAAGCTACAGATTCTTCTACCTCTTTTTTCACCCAAGCATCGATGTCTGCGAGTTCTTTTTCAGAGAGCCATTTTTGAGCATTGATCACGCGAAGGCAGTGTTCAATTGGGTCTTGCTCCATCCATTCAGCAACTTCGTCTTTGGTACGGTATTTTTGTGGATCGGACATTGAATGCCCCTTGTA
>RDZL01000132.1 GCA_004295165.1 Flavobacteriia bacterium | reverse complement strand
ATGCTAAATAAAACACAACGTCCCGACAATTGCCGGGACGTTGATATAGTTTCTGCACAGTTAACTGTGTGTTTTACTCTGCTAGTACGTTTCTTGAGATAACGATTTTTTGAACCTCACTTGTTCCTTCGTAGATCTGAGTGATTTTCGCATCGCGCATCAAGCGTTCAACGTGGTATTCTTTCACGAAACCGTATCCACCGTGGATTTGAACAGCTTCAACAGTGTGTTTCATCGCAACTGAAGAAGCGAACAATTTAGCCATAGCGCTAGCTTGGTCGTAATTCATGTGTTGGTCTTTCATCCAAGCTGCTTTGTAAACCAAAAGGCGAGCTGCTTCGATGTCTGTAGCCATATCTGCTAATTTGAAAGCGATAGCTTGGTGTTGAGAAATCTCTTTACCAAAAGCCTTTCTTTCTTTAGAATATGCAAGAGCCAATTCGTAAGCACCAGCAGCGATACCGAGCGCTTGAGCAGCGATACCAATACGTCCACCACTAAGGGTTTTCATGGCGAATTTGAAACCAAATCCGTCTTCACCAATGCGGTTTTCTTTTGGAACTTTCACATCTTGGAACATCAAGGTGTGCGTGTCGCTTCCGCGGATACCCAATTTGTTTTCTTTTGCACCAACGATGAAACCTTCCATTCCACGCTCTACGATCAAGCAGTTGATTCCGCGGTGACCTTTAGCAGCGTCGGTTTGAGCTATTACTAGGTAAGTGCTTGCGCTGCTACCGTTGGTAATCCAGTTTTTAGTACCATTCAATAGATAGTGGTCGCCCATATCGATTGCAGTGGTACGTTGAGATGTTGCATCGCTACCAGCTTCTGGTTCAGAAAGGCAGAAAGCGCCGATTTTCTGACCGCTAGCTAGAGGCACAAGATATTTTTGTTTTTGTTCTTCTGTTCCGAATTCCTCTAGTCCGTAGCAAACTAAGGAGTTGTTTACTGACATACACACAGAGGTTGAGGCATCTACTTTGGAGATTTCTTCCATAGCGATAGCGTAGC
>RDZL01000143.1 GCA_004295165.1 Flavobacteriia bacterium | reverse complement strand
GCTGGTAATCTTCTGGGTCGTGGCCACCATAAAAGGTCCAGGTGCCTTGTCCGTATGAGCCATGAACGTATTTGGCGGTGTTGGCTGCTTTGTTTTCTCCTAAGACAAGGACATTCGGCTTGATGAATTCTTTATGAAAATCGGTTGTTTGCCCCATAAATCCATTGATGACATCGACATGGCACTGCGTGAGCATAGTGGGTACGACATCCCATTTAGCAGAAAAATCAAAAAGCGTAAACTGATCTGATTTTTCGGTGATTTGGCGTTGGGTGCGCAAGTCGGTGCCGTCGATGTCGCTGTATTCATAGACCATTGGGTCTTTGATGATGTGGAAATCTTGGAACGCAAAAGTTTGGTTGAAATCGAGTTTTTCTTGGGCGCGTGGATCAGAGGGGCTGCCGTCAAAAATTGCTTCTTGGATGTCTACACCTTGAGCTGCAAGGGCAATATCAAAAGAATCGGTTCCCGAACACATCGTAAACAAGAAGCCGCCGCCAATCACAAAATTGCGAATATTGAGGGCCACAGCTCTTTTCAATGCGGCCGTAGATGCGAAGCCAAGTTGAGCAGCGGCGGCTTCAGAGCGCTGCACCTCTTGCTGATACCAACTTTGCATGCGTGCAGAGCTATAGAATTTGCCGTATTGCCCTGTGAAATCTTCGTGGTGCAGGTGCAGCCAATCGTATTTGGGCAAAATCCCATTGACAATTGCTGAATCGTAGATTTTGTCGTATTTGATTTCAGCGTAGGTCAAGACGAGCGTCACAGCGTCGTCCCAGGGAAGTTTATTGGGTGGCGTATAGACGGCAATTTTGGGGGCTTTTTCCAATTGGACTACTTCCATATTGACCTCCGGGTCGGCAATTTCGCTTTTGATTTTGTTGACCTGACCATCGGCCAAAACTTGATAGCTGATGTTGCGCAAGAGCAATTCTTCTTCTATGCGCTGGAGGTGAGGAATTAAAAAGCTGCCTCCGCGGTAATTGAGCAGCCATTCAATTGTGATTTGATTCTCGAGTGTCCAGTAGGCCAAACCATATGCTTTGAGGTGGTCGCGCTGTGCTTCATCCATGGGAACGAGAATTCGAGAGCCCCAACTCTGGAAACTGAAAAGAATGCTAAAGAAAAAGAGGAGCAGTTTAGAAGGGATCTTCGTCATTGTTTTCTTTGCTGAAAATATCTTCATTGCTATCATCCATTTTACTTTTAATGGTATAGGTGTTGAATTCTTGGTTGAATTGATTGAGGCCTGAATTGGAGGTGCCGGAAAGGTCTAGTGCCTCTACTTCATCGAGGTTTTCGAAGCGGGCGAATTCCGGAACAAAGCGCAGTCTTACATTTTTGAGCGCGCCGTTACGGTGTTTAGCGATGATGATTTCGCCAATACCCAGCGTGGAGTTGCCGTCGGAATCTTGGGTAAGGTCGTAGTATTCCGGGCGGTAAATGAACGAAACGATATCGGCATCTTGCTCAATTGCACCTGATTCGCGCAAGTCGGAGAGCATCGGGCGTTTGTCGCCACCGCGTGTTTCGACTGAACGGCTCAGCTGAGAAAGGGCAATAATTGGCACGTTGAGTTCTTTGGCAATTTCTTTGATTGAACGAGAGATAGTTGAGATTTCTTGCTCGCGGTTCCCACCACTTTTGGAATCTTTGGCGCTCATGAGCTGAAGGTAGTCGATGATGATCAGTTCGATGTTGTGCTGCGCCTTGAGCCTGCGACATTTGGCTCTAAAGTCAAAAATATTGATACCGGGGGTGTCGTCGATAAAGATGGGTGCCTCAGCTAACTTGCCAATACGAGAGTGGAGTTGCTGAAATTCGTGCTCTTTGAGGTCACCTTTTCTCAATTTTTCAGCAGAAATTCTGGATTCCGAAGCAATAAGTCGCTTGACCAACTGCACGGAAGACATCTCTAGTGAGAAAACTGCTACGCCTTTACCGTAATCTACGGCTGTGTTGCGTGCCATGGAAAGTACAAATGCCGTTTTACCCATACCTGGGCGGGCAGCGAGTACAATCATGTCGGAGCGCTGCCATCCAGAAGTGACTTTATCGAGGTCATGAAAACCGGTAGGAATACCCGAAACGCCGTCAGTGTTTTTGGAGGCGAGTTCGATTTCGTGGATGGCTTCTTGAACGATGTAAGACATCGAGCCCACTTGCTTGGACATGTTGTTCTCGGCGATGCTGAAGAGGTCAGACTCGGCGTCGTTGAGCAAATCAAAGACATCGCGGGTGTCGTCGTAGGCATCGCGGATGATTTTTGAACTGACGTTGATGAGCTCTCTTTTGATGAATTTTTCTGCCAATATGCGCGCGTGGTGCTGAACGTGTGCTGCACTTGCAACCCGGGTAGTCAGGGAACTTACATATGAGGCGCCGCCTGCGAGTTCGAGTTCTCCGCTTTTTTGAAGTTGGGTGCTCACTGTTACCAAGTCTATTGGATTGGTAGCTGCGAAAAGTGCGCGAATGGCTTTGAAAATATATTGGTGACGCACATCGTAGAAAGTCTTTTCAGAAAGAATTTCGATGGTGTCGTTGATGGCGCGGCTTTCGAGCATCATGGCGCCCAGCACAACTTGCTCAATATCAATTGCTTGAGGTGGCATTCTGCCCAATTCAGCGAAGGGCTGCGCTTGGGTTTTGATGCGGGCAATAGGTTTTCGATTGTTGTCAGGTGCGTCCATTGAACAAATATAGCTAAAGGCGACTTCAAAGCGAAAAGCTTCATGTGCTTAGTTATGAAAAAGTTGTAAAGGATGGTTATGAACAATTGTTGAAATCAAGAAAGTTCTTTGAGGGCTTTGGCGGTGCCAATTTGTAGGGTCATGAAATCCTTTTCGCGTTTAGGAGCGCGGGCAGGGGAGTACTCGCGGCCATAAAAGATGATTTGCAAATGCAATTTATTCCAGGTGGCTTCCGGGAATAATTTTTTAGCATCAAGCTCGGTTTGCACGACGTTTTTACCGCTTGTGATGCCCCAGCGCGTGAGCAAGCGATGGATGTGTGTGTCTACAGGAAAGGCCGCGAATCCAAAAGCCTGTGACATCACCACAGAAGCCGTTTTGTGTCCGACGCCCGGTAAGGTTTCTAGTGCCTCAAAACTTTGCGGCACGATGCCGTTGTATTTTTCTACCAATAGTTGAGATAATTGCGAAATAGCAGCTGCTTTTTTGGGTGATAAGCCACAAGGACGAATGATTTGCTGGATTTTTTCGACTGGCTGCTTGGCCATATCAAACGGGTTGTCGGCGAGTGCAAACAAACTAGGAGTAACCGTATTGACGCGCGCGTCGGTACACTGCGCAGAGAGCAAAACGGCTACAAGAAGCGTGTACGGATCTTTGTGGTCGAGCGGAATGGGTGTCTCTGGGTAGAGCCTTTCGAGTGTTTCGATGATGTATTTTGCTTTTTCTTTTTTCGTGCTCATAATTGTCCTAAACTTAGCAGGTGAATCAAGCGGTTCTCGCTGAACAAAAACCACAGCATGCAGCCGAGTATCGCATATCGCGAAACAAAAGAACCCGCTACAAAAATAATATCTGCACTTGCGAAATACCACGAAAGAAGTGGCAGCAAAAAGAGCAAGCTGACCCAAATTTGCGCCCAATAAAAACTAAAATGAATGGGGGCTGTAAGTTCGTAAAGCCCGTCGTGGAATGCAAGTGCCTTTGCCTGATGCAGCCATGGCGTTTCGATGCTGCGTAAATTTTGTGTTTTGCTTAGGTTTTGACTCAGGTAATCAGCTACCCAAAAAGCGCGCTCATCTGTGCTTTTGAACAACTGTACCAGGTGGCCATCTACGCTGCCGTAAGAATGAAGTCCATAAGCCGCAGCGCGAATAGGAACCTGTTTTTCAGGTAAGAAAAAATCGATCCAGAGCACCATGAAAAGCAAGGCTCCTAAAAGCGCAACGGCGCGGTGCCAGAGTCCAGTTTTGCCGCTTTTCAATTGCTGTAAATAAGCGATTTTATAGGCTTCTTCATTTTGTTTTTGTTGTCTTAATTTTTCTCGGGCCGCAGCGCGTTGTTGCTTATAGGCTTCGAGGTCTTGGTCGTATTGTGCTTGCCGCTCGCGGTATTTTTGTTCCACTGCACTAGGCGCTGAAGCAATTTGACCACTGCTAAGTTGCTCATATGCGGCCTGAACGGCCATGAATTGAGTGGCAGCTGAAGCCGAAGAATTGCGGTCTGGATGGTATTTTTTTACCAAGCGGCGATACGCACTCCTGATTTCATCCTGACTTGCGCCAGCTTTCAAACCAAGTACTTTATAGGGGTCTCCAGTCTGCATTGCTTAGAGATTGTAATATTTCTTGGCGCTTGATTTTTTGCGTTTCGGTGCGTTCAAAATGAGGCACAAGCGCATATTTTCGCGGTATCTCAGCGGCTTTAAGACCTAAAGACTGAAAATCTGGAAATACAGGTTTTTCATTTCCTTCAATTGCGATGGCCACTATTTGACCCCATTTTGCATCGGGTAAGGACGCAATGAAAAAGGCGGCTCCGAGGTATTTGTCGAGTTGTGCTTCTAAAATTTCTGGAATGACCTTGAACCCTCCCGAATTGATCGCGTTGTCTGAGCGACCTATCCAAGTAAAAGTAGTGGGGTTGTGCAGTTCAACAATATCTTTGGTCACCAGCTCCTCGCTTTGGAGTGCCGGATAATGGATCACCAAACAATCGTTTTTATTCGAAAAGTGAATGCCGGGCATTGCGCTATAAAAAGAGGCTTCAATAGGGCTTACTTTGCGCAAAGCAACGTGTGAAAGCGTTTCGGTCATGCCGTAGCTCTGCCAGACCTCAAGTTGAGCGCTTTGGCAAGCTGCAATTAGTTCGCTGCTCAGTTGGCCACCACCCACTAATATTTTCGCAATTCCTTTGAGTTGAGGGAGGTCGTGCTCCAAACTTTGTTGTAATTGGGTGGGCACCATGGCAACAAAATCTATTTTCTGACGAAGGTTTTGCAGCGGTCTGGCACTCGGAAGCTGCAGCAGTAGCTCAAAATCACCGACGATAGAACGGGCCAACAACATGAGGCCGCCGACGCTTGAAAGTGGTAAGCAAAGGAGTGCCCGAGAATGTGTAGTCAGCTCAAAGGCAGTATTGCTCGCTTGGGCTGAATGCGTCAGTTGTGTTTGATTGAAAGTATGCAACTGAGGCAGGCCGGTTGTACCAGAACTTTTGATTTGAAAAGGCGCATTGGTGTGCCAGCTTTCCAGAAAGCGCGCTGCAGTTGCTTGTAGTTCTGCGTTTGAATCGATAAAAAACCACTTGGCTTGCATCAGTAGTCTATGTCGAGGTTGAAGCGATTCTTGAGCGTATGTAGGTTGGGGTTTTTGCGCGCCAAAGCTGCAAATTTGTCTTTGCCAGTGAGGAATTTGACTTCTTCTTCGTCGGGAGCTGCTTGCACCAAAACGATATCTAAATAGAAGTTGTTGAGTTGCTTGCGCATGAACTCTTTAAAGGTGAGCAAGTGGGTTTGGATGTAGTTTTGCTGTACGAGGTTGTCTACGGTGAGTTCGAGCAGTTCGTCGCCTTTTAAAACAGGGTCGCGTTTGATCAGCGCATTGTAAAATGTTTCCATTCCGTCTTCTTTGACTTGAAATGCAAATTGTTTCCAATACATTTTGACGTGATCGAGGTGAAAACCTTCGCGGGGGAGGTCTTCTTGACGCACCTGCTGGTTGCTGGTTTTGTCTTTTTCAAGGGTTTCTCTGATGGAGATGATGTTGGCCTTGACATTGCCCTGAGGCTTGCTGAGTTGTGCAGCGGGTTCTTTGACCGGTAATTGTGGTGCTGCGCTTGGAGTAGCTGCTGCTTGGGGTGCAGCAGGTTTATTGGTGTTGGTTTTGCGCAGCGTCTGTTTGGGAGACGGCAGGATGTCGATGCGTTCAGTTAGGCCTTTTTTTTTTCTTGCTCTTGCTTGAGTGAGCAGAGCTGCATGAGGGCTACCTCGATGAGCAGGCGTTGGTTTTTGGAGGCCTTGTATTCGACGTCGGTTTTGGAGAGCACTTGGAGGCCGCGCAAAAGGCGTTGGGCTTCAATTTCGTTGGCTTGTTGCGTAAAACGCTGCTTGACGGTGTCGGGCGCCTCAAGTAGACTGGCTGTTCTGGGGTCTTTGCACACCAGGATATTGCGGAGGTGTTCGGCGAGCCCAATGACAAATTGATGGCCATCAAAACCTTTTTCGTAGATGTCGTTGAGGATGAGTAGCGCAGATGGGATGTCTTCTTTTTCGGTTGCCTCAATGACTTTGAAATAGTATTCGTAGTCGAGGATGTGTAGGTTCTCGAGGACGTCTTTGTAGGTAAGCGTGTTGCCCGCAAAGGTAACCAGCTGATCAAAGATGGAGAGGGCATCGCGCAGGGCGCCATCTGCTTTTAAGGCAATTTGGTGCAGTGCCTCTGGGTCTGCTGAAACGCCTTCTTTGGTGGCGATTGTACCTAAGTGATCTGCGATGTCTTTGACGCGAATTCTTTGGAAGTCAAAGATCTGACACCTCGAAAGAATAGTCGGGATGATTTTATGCTTCTCGGTTGTGGCTAAGATAAAGATGGCGTGCTTCGGTGGTTCTTCTAAGGTCTTGAGAAAGGCGTTAAAAGCACTGGCGGAGAGCATGTGGACCTCATCGATGATGTAGACTTTGTGGCTGCCAAGTTGCGGAGCAATGCGCACTTGATCAATGAGGTTGCGGATGTCGTCAACGGAGTTGTTGGAAGCGGCATCTAGCTCATAGATATTGAGTGAGTTTCCGGTATGAAAAGACAGGCAGGAGTCGCATTGGTCGCAGGCTTCAGTTGCCGAAGTAGGATTAAAGCAGTTGATGGTTTTGGCTAAAATACGCGCCGTGGTTGTTTTGCCGACCCCTCTTGAACCGCAGAACAAAAACGCCTGTGCGAGGTGTTGGTTTTGGATCGCATTTTTGAGTGTGTTGGTAATGGATTGTTGCCCCACGACCGTATCAAAGGTTTGCGGGCGGTATTTGCGGGCCGAAACAACAAATTCACTCATGTTTCAAAGATACCGCTTATTTTTAAAAATGTGTAGCGAAGATATCAACACTTCGGCTAATTTTTGAGCAATTTAAATTGTTGGCGTCCGACCGACAACAAGTAAGAGCCTGCAGGAAAAGAACTGAGGTCAAGTTGATGTTCTAGGGTCCCCTTTAAAACTACTTTTCCATTTTGGTCATGAACTTTGAATGCTTGCCCATTACAGTTTATTGGAACTTCAAAAACGCCTGAACTCGGATTGGGGTAAATAGGCTCCATCGTGGGGATTTGCTGCACAAAATTGCTGCTGTCATTTTGATTGTATCGATTGAGATAGATCTTCAAACTGCCACTGCGCACATCGCCCCAAATGGTGTAAAGTTGGTTATTGCTGAATTGCACATTTAGAAAGTCATTGCCTTTTTCGAGTAAGATAGAATCGTGGTTAACCACTGGGCTGATTGTGAATTCACTGCCCCATGTTTGGTTGCTCTGGATGCGGCAAAAAATCTGACTCGGGCTCTGGTAAGTGCCAGCAACGCCATTGCGGCGATCTCGCCAACAAACAGCTAAGTCGCCATCAGTGTCGTAGTCGGCCCATATTAAATCTTGTATGGCGCCATTGGCTTGTGGGTCGTTGTTAACTCTAGACGGCGCACTCCAAGTACTGCCATTTTTTTCAATAAAGGCAATGTCTGGATCACCAAATACAGCCGTCATGAAGAAGTAGGCAGCGCGTCCAGAATTATTTGGGTCAAGCGCTAAATGCGGACCGCTCTTGAGGGTGTCGTTTCCGGCGCCAAAGCCAAGGCCTTGAAATGCGGTTTGGTAGCTGTAAAAGGAAGAAGGTGCGGTTTTGTTGACTTCTACCACTCTAGGTAAAATGCTTTGGGTAGTTTCGTAGCTCGGATACACCGCCATAAAAGTACCGTCGTTGGCAAATGCAGGCGAGGGCATGGGTTGCGGTATGGCGTTGCCCGCTAAAAAGGGTGCTGCATCGAGTTCTTGTAAACTGAAGTTCGCTCCGCCGTCTGATGAAATAGCCATGTAAGGATGATACGGCGCTTGCACAAGTGTTGGTTGCTTTGCGTTGGTACTCGTCATAACGATGCTTCCAGTTAATGGATCTACCGCAATCCAAGGGCGGTCAATGCATAGTTTGTTCGGGCAAGAACCAATAGCTCGGGCTACCACCGCCGCTCCCCAACTCAAACCGCCGTCTGTTGATTTTCTGCAAATCACGGCGCCATTGCTAAAATTCACGTTATCGTAATCGATATAAGCCATGTAAAGGTTGCCGTTGAGATCAAAACCCAAAGACACATCGGCGCTGCTATTGCCAGCCTGCTGATGCGCTTGCCAAATGGGCGCCGACCAACTGCTGCCGCCGTCTGTCGAGACCACACTCTTGATGACAATTTTTTGATTGAGCTGAAAGCCCATCCATGCCGCTACTAAGTGGTTGCTGTTTTGCGGATCTACAGCCAAATAGGGCTCACCTTCAAAAAGATTTCCGGAAGAAACAAGCGTGTTCTGCGCAATTGCATTGAAAGAAATAAGCAAGAGCAAAAGACTGATTATTTTCATGTGTTAAAAGTAAAAAAAAAGCCACTCGAAAGTGGCTTTTCATAGAAAGTTTAACAATGCTTAAAAATCTTCAGTAAGGACCAATTTAGGATTGACGTCAATACGCTTGACTACACCATTGAGGGTCATTTTTCCGACAGTTAGGCTAAAGGAATGTGCAAACTTAAAGCCATCAACTTCTTTGTAGTCAGCGTAGCTGGTAGTTGTTTCGACGGTTTCTTCTCCCATTTTGCGGATGTTTGTCGAACGCACCTTCATGAATGATTGGACGTTGTAGAAGTCATAGTTTTCGGCTAAGCCATCGTTGGTGTAGAGTACATAGCATTCTTCGCCGTTGATGTTTTCAATCCCTTTGATTTCGTAGCTCATACCGTTTGCTTTGTAGTTGAGTTCGGGAATAAAACCGATTGCCTTTTGTTTGGCAGCGATTTCTTCGGCTTTAAGGTCTTCGCGACCACCTTGCATGCTAAACGTATAGCCCGCTTTACCGTCAAAATATGATTTTTGTAAAACCATACCAGGCATTTCCATCTTGCTCGCTTCGTTGCCACCATTCCAAAAATAGTCAGTGGAGGTCAATACAAATGGGATTTGCTCTGAACTCATTTCTGATTCGCGCGAGTAAGTTTTCAAGGTTTTTACTTTTTTCAAAAGTGCTTTTTTGGAAGTGGTGCCTGTAATGGCCATTGCATACGCTTCGATCAGTTGGTCTGCAGTGATGTCAGCACTTTTTGTTTCTTTGATGGGCGCGCCAAAAGCATCTAGCTTTTCGATTTTACCATCGGTATCAAAAACCAAAAGTTTAGGCAGTATTTCTTCATTACCCACTACAATAATGTGGCAGTTTTTAGCCGTAAAATATTGTTGGGCTACGCGCAAGACATCCTCTTTGCTTATTGCTTCTAGTTGTTGAAGGTAGTTTTGGTAGTAGTCTGGTGCTAATTTTTGCTTGATGGTATTGAGGGCAAAACGCGCAACAGTCTGAGGGCGCTCTAAAGATCGTGCAAAACCTCCTGCCATGTTGTTTTTGGTGAGGCTGAGTTCTTCGTCGGTTACTTGCGCTTCAATAATACCTGCAAATTCTTTGAGGATTTCTGTGATAGCGGAGTCCGTTACCGCATTTTTGAAGTTTCCACCAGCCGACATCCAAGAGCCGTTTTCGGTGATGTTGAGTGAAGAGTAACAGCCATAAGTAAAGGCTTTGTCTTCGCGGAGGTTTTGCATGAGGCGCGTACCGAAGCCACCGCCACCCAAAATGCCGTTCAAGACATTGAGTGCAAGTTGGTCTTTGTGGCCAGAACGGATATCTATCGGGAACGTGACATAAACCACAGATTGAACAGCTCCTGGTTTTTTGACAAAAATGACGCGGTTTCCTTTGTCAAACTGCCCTTTGCCAAGATCGCTTTGGTAAACTGGGCCACCTTGCCAAGCTGAAAAATAACGCGTCACCATTGCTTCTGTTTGCGCTCTGGTGATGTCGCCTACCACAACCAGGTAACTGCCCTGTGGTGTGAAGTTATTTTTGTAATACTGGATGAGGTCTTCGCGAGAAATATTTTGCAGCGTTGCTTCGGTCATGATTTCACCTAGTGGATGACCAGGGAAGTTTACTGCTTTTGTAGCATTTGTTGCCATTTCACCTGCATCGGCTTTGGTAGATTGCATGCCAGATAAGTTTTGCTTGCGGATGCGCTCTACTTCACTTTCCGGGAAATTGGCATTATACAAGACGTCAGTCATGAGGTCTAGGCCTTTGTCGAGGTGCTTGGTGAGGCAGCTCAAGTACATGCTAGAAGAACCGGCTGAAAGATTGGCGCCAATGAAGTCGATTTCGCGGTCGAGTTGGTCTTTGGAGCGGTTAGCTGTACCAGACATCAAGAGAGATCCGGCAAAATCTGCAAGGCCAGCTTTTTCGCCTTCTAGGCGTGGGGTAGACCCTAGGCTCATTTCGATAGAAACCTTTGGTATTTTATGGTTTTCGGACAAAATAACCGTGATGCCGTTTGCAGTGGTGAAGACCTGCGAGGCAGGAATGTTGATTTTTTGAGCCGCAGCCGCAGCTGGTCTTTGCGATCGATCTAACTGTGCAAAAACACCGTTGGTCAGGATCAATATCAGGAGGAGATATAGACTTTTCATGAGGCTTATTTTTCTTTAGGTAAGTAATAAAGGATCACGCGCGCATCTTGGGTAAGGTAGGTGTTGGCTACTCTTAAGATGTCTTCTCTTGTGACTTTTAAGTAGTTGGAAAGAAGCGTATTGACACGGTTGGCATCGCCATAGTATACATGGTTGTCTGCCAAGTTCTCGGCGATACCTGCAATACTTGAATTGCTAGAAGCGATGTCGTTTTCAAATTTATTGCGCACTTTCTGAAATTCTTCTTCGCTAATGAGCTCGCTTTTGATGGCAGCAATTTGCGCGTCGAGTGCATTCAAAAGGGTGTCTAAAGCAACTTCTTTGGGTGCAATAGCAGCCATGATGCCAATTCCGGCGTCTTCAAGGCCGTAGTTAAAAGAGAAGGCGTATTGCGCTAATTGGCGCTTTTCTACAATTTCTTTGTTGATGCGCGAAGAACTTCCGCTTGAGAGCACTTCGTTCAAAAATTCTAGTGCATAAGTATCGGGATGCGTTTGGGATGGCATCTTGTAACCCATGAAAAGAGCTGGCAACTGAATGTTGTCGTAGATGGTGTCTTTGATCACGCCAGTAATGGGCTGCTTGTCTTTTAGTGGTCTTTCAATAACACAAGGTTGATTGAGATAGCTTGTAATGAGGTTCTTTGCCGCTGGCGATGCAGAAGCCATAAAGTTCTTTTGGTCAAACGCACTTTTTTGCATTTTGTATTTACTTGCAAAAGCCTCATCGCTGAGATTGATGAAATCACGGTATAAATTAATGGCTTGACCTTTCGGGATAGAACCGAAATATTGGGCAATCCACTTTTTGGTTTGTTCAATATTGATGTCGCCAGCTATTGAAAGCGTTGCATTAGAAGGTACGTAAAACGTTTTGTAGAAGTTAACGTAGTCTTCTTCTTGTGCTGCATCGAGGTGTTCCATTCTGCCAATTGGCGCCCAATTGTACGGATGCGCAGCAAAAACACGCTTGAAAATTTCTGTGAAGAAAGAGCCGTAAGGTTGGTTGTCTACGCGCTGTCTTTTTTCTTCTTTGACCACACTGCGTTGCGTCTCTATGCCTTTGATGTCTACTTTAGCATGTAGCATGCGCTCGCTTTCGAGCCAAAGCCCTAGCTCGAGCTGATTGGAAGGCAGTACTTCGTAATAATAAGTGCGGTCTTGGGAGGTGTTGGCGTTGAGTGTGCCGCCATTTTTTTCGACGAGTTCGCTGTATTCGCCTCGGCCAATGTTGGCAGATCCTTCAAACAATAAGTGCTCAAAAAAGTGTGCAAAACCCGTGCGATTTGGGTTTTCGTTTTTCGAGCCAACATGGTAGAGTACAGAGACCGCTACAATAGGAGTAGCGTGTTCTTCATGCAAAATGACGTGCAGCCCATTTGGGAGGTCATAAGCTTCATAGGTGATTTTTTGCTGTGCCCAAAAAGAGGTGCTTGCTAGCAAAAAAAGACCGCAAAAAATAGTTTTTTTCATAGTCAAATAGATAAGCGACACGAAGATACATTTATTGGTCTAAATTTTGATAACTTTGGACAATGTCGTTCAAAAGATTTACCTTATTTCTTTGTTTAAGTTTGTCTGCACTCAGTTCCTGGGCGCAAGGTATTGTACCCACCCTAGACTTCAATAATTATTTTGTTTCTTTTCAAGACGGTTTTTTTAGGCCTATTGAAATTCAACCAATTGTCAGTTACAAAGCAGGCGACGAAATCGTTGCCTATATCGATACGCGCGGCAACCTCAAAATTTACGATGGCAAGGAACGCATAGACGTCACCACCCTCAATGTCGATTACCAAGTATCAGATCACCTCATGGCTTATCGCATCGCGCAAGGGTTGCGCATGTGGGATGCCGGCAAATTTACGGTGCTCACCAACTTTGGCCGAGAATTTATTGTCAAGGACAGCCTCATTGTTTTTGAAGACATCCGCTACCAAGCGCTCAACGTTTATTGGAATCAAAAAGTAGAAAGCTTAGTGACCATTACCAATGGTGTCACAATGAATGCCAGTGTCGGTGAAAACTTGGTGGTCTACAAAGACAACAGCAATACGTATTTTGTGTATTGGCATGGCCAAAAATTTGAGATTGGTACCTACAACGAAGAACAACTAGATTTTCAGCTCGGTACAGATGTCATGTGTTTCAAGGATCCCTACACCCAATCTTTTTATGTATTTGACCAAGGTAATTTTGTCGAGTTAGAGTCATTCCCGATTAAAAAATACAAGGCGGGTCGCGGTTTTGTGGTCTACGAAGACATGAATGGCAACCTTTGGCACTATCAAAACGGTCAAAAAACGGCCCTCTCCAATTTTTCTTCTGAACTTTGGGATGTCAAAGACGACATCTGTGTCTGGATGGAAAACTCCTATTTTTTCGCCTATGCAAACGGCCAGCGCGTCCAGGTTGCAACGTATCAACCGCAAGCCTATTTACTCAAAAATAATGTGTTGGTTTTTCGCAACATCGTTGGAGGCGTGAGTGCGTTAGTGGATGGCACCCTGCAAGACATCACCACGTTCCAAAATGCCGATTTTGAAATTTATGGAAATAAAGTTTTGGTCAAATTACCAAACCAAACCTCTGTTGTCTTCATGAATGGAAAACTCTATGCCAATTAAGAGGGGCCTCATCGCCTTGTTGTTTGTTTTTGGGAGCATCGGAGCTTCTTTTTCCCAAAAATCAATGGAGCAAAAACTAGAATTGTTGTTTGCTCAGGGTCATTATAAAATGGTTTATCGCAAAGCGGGCAGGCTACTCATGAATCCTTCCTACGACCAAGAAACTTACCCAACAAAATTGAGGCAGTTAGCTGCGCAAGAACTTGCCAAAAATCCTGTTTGGGCCAAGCGGCATGCTTTGGAGTTAGAGTGGCTGCCACGTTCAACAGAAAATACTGCAGTAAATTCGCGGGTCAATCAAGGAACACAAAGTTCGGCAAAGACACAAAAACTGCTCAACGAAGCGCAAAAACACCTAGGAGTTCCTTATAAAGAAGCAGGAATCGATCCGACAGGTTTTGATTGCAGTGGATTTACTTGTTATGTTTTTGAGCAAAATGGGGTGAGGCTTCCGCGCCGTGCCGCTGATCAATATACCTTCTGCCAAAAGATTGATCCGGATGAAGCTCATGCGGGCGATTTAGTTTTCTTTTCAAACGGTACACAAATCAACCATGTGGGTATTTTGATCTCTGAAAAAGGGGAGCTCAAGCAAATGATCCATTCGAGTTCGTCAATTGGTATTTCTGTCGTAGTAATCGATGATTCAGCGTATTGGAGCGCTAGAGTTGCGGGTTACGGTCGGATCAAGTGATAGAGAAAAATCGCGAGCCCCAATAGTTCGCAAATGATCCCGGGAAGGATGAGGTCGGCCCATTGAAAAACACCCATACTCAGATAAAATAAGGCTGCCATTATTAAGAATCCCTTGCTCTGAATTTGAAACACAAGCACCCTTCCTTGTATGTTCGTTTTTTGAGTAAAATGCGTTTTATGAAGGTTATGTACTTTGCCAAAAACCAAAACAATATTCGCTAAAAGCAGGGGAAGCAATAAGAGCAATAAGTTCGGCGCATGCGGATCCTGAAAATTGAACACTAGGAAATAAAGCACAGTGTGTAAAACCAATAGCCCCATTTGAATGCGAACAAAAATAGCGGGTTTGGCGGGTGTGAGTTTGGCAAAGAAACTGATCACCGCAAGGAAAGGAAATAAGAAGAGCTTGGTGCCCCAACCGAGGATTTCCCAATTGAAGACATTCCAAATACTAAATAAACTGAGCAGGCCAAAGCTGATGGCGAGCCCCGATAATACTTGTGTTTGCTTTATTTTCATGCGTGTTTTCTGCGGCTAAGTTCTGTGGCACAAACGAGGTGCCAAAGGGCACGCGCGCCTACATTGGCATCCCAGTCTCCTTCTGGTCCTGGTGCAACTTCATTGAGGTCAAAGCCAATGATTTGGCGCCCCGATTCAACTAGTTCGAACAATAAAAATGCAATTTGTTGCAATTCAAATCCGCCCGCAACTGGGGTTCCTGTATGCGGACACAGACTTGGTAGCAGCCCGTCGATATCAAAAGATACATAGACTTTTTGCGGTAGTGTAGCGATTATTTGTTGAACTTGTTCTGCCCATGTACGGCCTGAATACTGCTCATTTTTGAGCTGCCAATCGTAGAACGTATGGACCCTCGGGTCGTTTTTGGCAAGTTCAATTTCTCTTTCAGATACATCTCTGATGCCTACCTGAGTAAGTTTTTGGAGGTTTTTGAGCTCTTTGAGTGCGTTGAACATGATGCTTGCATGCGATTGCTCAAAACCTTCGTAGGCGTCGCGCAAATCGGCATGTGCATCGATTTGAAGGATGCCAAAGCCGTCGTGATGCGCGTCTAGGGCTTGTAACAAGCCAAGTGGGGTAGAGTGTTCGCCGCCTAATACGCAGGGCATTTTACCCGCTTGGAGCAATTGTAAGCAGCGCTCCTTGAGATTGGCACGCAGTGCGTTGTGCGCTTCATTGATTTCAGATAGTGTAGCACCATAGATGCTTTGCGCAGCTGCTTCTCCGGCCACTTCAATGTGTGCGATATATTGCTGCCCAGCTTCGCATAGGCGGTCATTGATTTCTTTCCATTCGCTAGAAACAGCCGGCATGAAAATTTTGGTTTCATAGGCACGGTCCAGTTCTGGATGATAGAAATCGAGTTGGGTAGAGGCATCTAAAACAGCTTGCGGGCCGTTGCTGGTTCCTTTTCCATAAGAAGCTGTTGCATCCCAGGGAACCGGGATCAGGACGATGTCGGCTTCTGCTTCTGTATATGGGAAGCCAAAAATATTGCCGTTGGCGATACCTACGCCATTTGGATCAAATGTACTCATTGCATTTACTGGTTTTGATAGGCTTCTACGGCTTTGCGCACGGAGCCATACTTAAGGAGCCATTTTTGGGCTTCTTCGGTTTCAATATTTAATTCGGCTGCAACCATTTTGGCGCCGCGGTCTACTAATTTTTCATTGGAGAGCTGCATGTCTACCATGCGGTTGCCCTTGACATGTCCGAGCTTGATCATGAGGCTGGTCGAAATCATGTTCAAGATTAATTTTTGGGCAGTTCCGGATTTCATGCGCGTGCTGCCTGTTACAAATTCAGGCCCTACAACAGGTGTGAGGGCATGCTGGGCCAGCACAGAGAGCGGAGAGCCCGGGTTGCAAGACAAGCCAGCGGTGAGTAAACCGTTGTCATTGGCCGCTTGGATAGCCCCAAACACGTAGGGTGTGGTGCCAGATGCGGCAATGCCAACGATGGTATCGAGGGCAGTGGGTTGGTGTGCTAAAATGTCTTTCCAACCTTGTTGGGCGTCGTCTTCGGCAAATTCAACTGCTTTGCGGATGGCGCTGTCGCCACCTGCAATTAGGCCAATGACGCGTCCGGCGTCTACGCCAAAAGTTGGCGGGCATTCGCTGGCATCTACAATGCCCAAGCGCCCGCTGGTACCTGCGCCAATATAAATGAGTCTGCCGCCTTGTTGCATGCGCTCATAGCAAGCCTCAATGAAGTTTTCGAGTTCGGTTGAGATTTTGGCAATGGCCAACGGGACAAGTTGATCTTGTGTATTGATGCCTTTTAGAAGTTCGCGCGTGCTCAACTGCTCGAGGTTATTGTAGTTTGAGCTGGCTTCTGTGATTTTTTCCATTAGTATAGGAATACTTTGCCGTCGGTGGGGCTGAGGTCTACTTCGACGTGGTTTTTAAGGGTGGTGGAGAGGCTGAGCCCAGCAAAATCTGTTTTGATGGGGTAGCGTCTGTGTTGGCGATCAATGAGGGCCACAGTTTTGATGGCTTTGGTGGCTTGCTCGAGAAATTTGAGCAATGCATATTGCATCGTTTTACCGCTGTTCACGACGTCGTCGATCAAAACGATGTAGGAGTTTTTCAAGTCTTTCTGGTCGATTGAAAACGTAATGCCTTCATTCCATGGTTCGTCTTTATTGAGGCGAATTTCAAAACACACTACTTTGAGAGCGCTGTTTTGAGCAATCACAGCGGCGAGCAATTGTGCCAGCACGTAGCCGTTTCCGACAATGCCGCCTAGGTAAATCACCTCTTGGTCAAACGCTACTTCGATGAGCTGATGCCCCAAGCGCGTTATTTTTTGCTGAATTTGCTGCTGATTGAGTATTGTTTGCATAGAACAAAGATAAGCAAACACAAAAAAGGCTGCTCAAACGAGCAGCCTTTTTTAAGGAGTTAAGAAATATTAATATTTCAAGAGGCGTGCCTGACCATTTTGTGTTTGGATCAGGTATACCCCAGCGTCAAAGCTACGCAAGTCTATTGTGTTGGATTGCCCTTCAAAAATGACTTGACCAGTAGCATTCGTGATTTGATAGGTATCACCTGCCGTGAGGCCAGCAATTTGGAAAACGCCGTTTGACGGATTTGGATAAACGCCAAAGGTTTGATTGATCTCAGTGAAGCCAACGCTAGAGCGTACATCAAAAACTATAGTACCCGGAGATACACCAGCTGCAAATTGATCAACGAGGTTATTGGCGTTGTCAAAAATGCTCACACTTCCTGTGGAAAAGAAGTCTGTTACAGAGGCGTACAGGTTGCCGCTGATGGGCTCTTGAGCGAGGTCGTAGAAATTGTTTGTGATGCCTGCAACTGGCCCAACTAAAGCCATGTTGAGGAGGCTGTAGTCGTTGAGGGTGTTTTCCATTGAAATTTGGTAAACGAGTTTGTCGTCGCGCAGGGCAGAGGTACCGCAGCCCGTTACTGCGTTAGCCAAGTTTTGTGTGTTCACCGCACCGTTGAGGCTTATTTTTGAGACAGAAGCTCCGGACCAATCTTTGTTGTTGACCGTGTAGAGTTCGTTGTTGTACAAGAACATGTTGTCTGGGTTTTTGCCCTCCGTGCCGAGGTCGATTTCAGAACCATACTGCAAAGTATTGAGGTCGAGCTGCCCGACGAGGCCTTTTTCGTTACCCCACTCATAAGCGTTGTTGACAGCAATATATGCGATGTTGTTGACCACAACTATATTTTGTGCTGCCCATTGAGGACCATTGTTGGTATCGAGTGCAGCGATGAGTTGCAAAGTATTTTTGTCGAAAACCTGGAGGTAGGAGTCAAAAGTTTGCAAGTATTCACCGCGCGTAGCAATGAGTTTGTCGCCGGCAATGGCCAGGTTGCGCACACCGGGAAGACTGATGCTGCCTACTTCTTGGTGTGTATTGAGGTTGTACTTGAAAATTTTTGTGTCTGCGGCTACAAAATAAAAGTTGCCGTCAATGATGATGTCTGAACTGAAGCGCTGCCCATCTAGAGTGTCTACTACTACATAGGTCTGTGTAGCCGGATTGTATGAACCAATGGTGGCGGGTTCAACGATGTCATTGGTTTGAAAATCAAAATAACCTTCGTTGGCGATGAGCACTTGGTGTACGTATTGCTGGGCGTACAAACTTGCACTGGTGAGTGCTGCAACTAAAAATAATCCTTTTTTCATGTTTTGAAAATTTATAAAAAATTAAACAATGACACCGAAAAAAAGTGGAGCGGCAAGGGTATACGAAGCCCTTGGCGATACCGACTTTGATCTGAAGTCTTCACGCTGTTAGAGGGCAAGTCTTCTGGCTCATGCCTGTTGTTGCTTTGCCTTCCCGCTTGCGCAGTGGCCTTGTGAAAGCAACTTTTTAGACACTTACAGCTGCAGATACAGCTCCGGATTCTAACCGGATTCCTTATTAAGTTCGACGAGCGAACACCTAAGAACACGGCAAAGATAACAATAAATACGGGTTTGCTTTTGCGCGTATCAAAAAGAGTTTCTATCTTTGCAGCCGTATTGACCAGAGTGGTCAGTCTACATAATAATCATTTACACAAATATTAGCATGTATTTAGATTCAGCAAAGAAGAAAGAGATCTTCGCCCAACACGGTGGTTCAGAAACCAACACCGGTTCTACAGAAGGCCAAGTGGCCTTGTTTACATTTCGCATTGCTCACCTTACTGAGCACTTGAAAAAGAACCGCAAAGACTACGGTACCCAACGCGCACTTCAATTGTTAGTTGGTAAGCGTCGTAGCCTTCTCGATTACCTAAAGGCGAAAGACATCGAGAAATACCGCGCCTTGATCAAAGAATTAGGACTTCGTCGTTAATTCTGAGATCAGCTCGGAAAATTTTATGGGAGAGGGGGCTTCGATAACATCGATAGCCCCTTCTTTTGTTTTAAAGTTGTAAATAGATAAAGATGAATATAGGAACAAGAAAGTCAATCATGACCGGCGGCAAGGAAATCCTTGTAGAGACCGGGAAGTTGGCAAAACAGGCAGATGGTTCTGTTGTGGTGCGCATGGGCGACACCATGTTGCTCGCTACTGTTGTGGCAGCACAAGACGCAAAGGAAGGCGTAGATTTTCTTCCACTTACGGTAGATTACCGTGAAAAGTATTCGGCAGCTGGTCGTTTTCCAGGTGGTTTCTTCCGTCGCGAGGCGCGCCCTTCCGAAACTGAAATTTTAGTAATGCGTTTGGTAGACCGCGCTTTGCGTCCGCTCTTCCCAGACGATTACCATGCTGAAGTACAGGTCATGATCCAACTCATGTCTTACGACGGTGTCCACAACCCAGACGCTTTGTGCGGTTTGGCAGCATCTTCTGCAATTGCGGTATCGAACATTCCGTTTAATGGCCCAATGTCTGAAGTTCGCGTAGGACGCATCAATGGTGAATTCATCATCAATCCAACAATGGCAGAAATTGCCCTTTCTGATATCGATGTAATGGTAGCAGGAACCGCAAAAGACGTCAACATGGTTGAAGGCGAAATGCAAGAAATTTCCGAAGCTGAATTGGTTGAGGTGATCAAATTAGCACACGCTGCAATCATTGAACAATGTAATTTCCAATTGGAGCTTGCAGCAGAAATCCCTACTGCCAATCCAAAACGCGAATACTCCCATGAGTCTCACGATGCAGACGTTCGTGCAAAAGTATTTGAACTCGCAATGGAGAAATGTAAAGACGTAGCACGTCAAGGTTTGGCCAATAAAGCAAAACGCACCGAACTTTTCGATGCCATTAAAGCTGAGGTGAAAGCTGGTTTTTCTGAAGAAGAACTAGAGCATGCTGCCAAATTCATTTCTGTATATTTCTCAGAAGTAAAGAAAAAAGCAGTTCGTTGGGTCATGCTCAATGAGCGCGCGCGCCTAGATGGTCGTCAGTTCGATGAAATCCGTCCAATTTGGGCCGAGGTAAATTACCTTCCTATTGTTCACGGTTCGGCTGTATTTACCCGCGGAGAAACGCAATCACTCACTACACTTACTTTAGGTGGTAAAATGGACGAGCAAATGATTGACGGCGCTACTTTCCAAGGCACCGAAAAATTCTTATTGCACTACAACTTCCCACCATACTCAACTGGTGAAGCCAAACCACTTCGTGGCACTTCCCGTCGTGAAATCGGTCACGGTAACTTGGCGCTTCGTGCCCTCAAGCCTGTGATGCCAGACGACTACCCATATGCTGTTCGTATTGTTTCTGATATTTTAGAATCAAATGGTTCGTCTTCAATGGCTACAGTTTGTGCTGGAACGCTCGCCCTCATGGATGGCGGTGTACCGATCAAAGCACCAGTTTCTGGTATCGCTATGGGCTTGGTTGCCGACGAAGGTAAATTTGCTGTTTTGTCTGACATCCTCGGCGATGAAGACCACCTCGGCGACATGGACTTCAAAGTAACCGGAACCGCAAATGGTATCACTGCTTGTCAGATGGACATCAAAGTAGATGGTTTGCCATACGAAGTCTTGACGCAAGCTCTAGAGCAATCTCGTGCAGGTCGTTTGCATATCCTCGGTAAAATCACCGAAACCATGCCAGCACCGCGTCCGGAGCTCAAGCCACAAACACCGCGTCTAGAAGCATTCAACGTGCCGAACGAAATGATCGGTGCCATCATCGGACCTGGAGGAAAAATCATCCAAGGTTTACAGAAAGAAACCAAAACCACCATCACCATTGAAGAATTACCAAACGGTGAAGGTCGTGTACAAGTACTTTCTAACAACGGTAACGACATGGCAGAAGCCATCCGCCTCATCCGTCAAATTGCGTTTCCACCGCAAGTTGACGAAGGTGCTACTTACGAAGGAAAAGTGAAGTCTGTCAAAGAATTCGGTTGCTTCGTAGAAATCGTACCTGGTACCGACGGCCTGATCCACATCTCTGAATTTGCCTGGGAAAAAACAGCAAAAATGGAAGATGTTGTGAAGGAAGGCGAAATGCTTACTTTCAAAGTCATTGGCAAAGATCCAAAAACCAAAAAATGGAAATTATCTCGCAAAGTTTTGTTGCCACGTCCTGAGCGTCCGGCTACAGAGCCAACTGCTGCAGAATAATTTCATATCTAATTATTCAAAAAAGGCGAGGGAAACTTCGCCTTTTTTTTGTGCAATAAGCTCAAATTAACGGCATGTTCATCTGGTGTTACTGCATATTAACTTTCAAAGTTGTAATTTTACCGAACCAAAAAATATTTTTATGAAAAAAGGTTTACTTTTTATCTTAACTATTCTGAGTGTCAATGCGTTTGCACAGGCCTTTGAATCTTTCAATTTTACGGGGTCTGCCAATGCCAATGGCTGGACAACCCATAGTGTAACTGCTGGCCAAGAAGGACAATTGGTAGCCCTTACTACGCCTTCTCAAAGCGGCGCTTCACTTTCTTACACGGGCCTAGCGGCTTCTACAGCAAACCGCATGGCGCTTGTTGCAGGTTCCGCAACTTCATCAGAAGACATCAATAAGCCGTTCACAACAGCAGGTACTACAGGATATTTTTCCTTTTTATTGAATGTTACCAATACAACTGGGCTCACCACAGGCGGTGCTTACTTCATTGGTTTTGGCGGTACAGCGGGCGCTAGTGTTACAGTTTATTTTCCGCGCTTGTTCATCAAATTGGGAACTACACCCAATACCTTTCAATTGGGTATCTTGAATACTTCAGGTGGGGCAGGTGCTGTGGCAACTTATCTTCCGACAGAATATACACCCGGTACTACAATGCTTGTTGTTGCCAAAGCCAGTGCACCAGCAGTGGCGGGTGCCATTACCGCTTCTCTATGGGTAAACCCAATTCCAGGTGCAGCAGAACCTGCCGCAGGTGTAACAAATTCAGGTGGCACCAGTTCTTGGCCAGCCAACGGTATTCAATCCGTGTATTTGCGTCAAGCTACCGGTACAGGTAATTACGAAATCGACGAAATTCGTGCGGGTGAAACCTGGGCTTCTGTAACACCAGGTGCTGCCTCTTCTTGTGTCACTTACAATACGATTACTGCTTCAGCTTGTAATACCTATAGTTTGAACAACCAGACTTACACTACTTCTGGTACATACGTGCAAACCCTCACGAACGCCAATGCAGCAGGTTGTGACTCCATTATCAATTTGAATTTGACAATCAATAACGCAACCACCTCAACACTTAACATCACGAATTGTGGTTCCTATACTTTAAACAACCAAACTTATAGCGCATCTGGAACCTATACCCAATTGACGCAAAACATTGCGGGTTGCGACAGCACCATCACACTCAACCTCAGCATCGTTGGTTCACTTACGTACTATCAAGATTTAGACAACGATGGCTACGGAAACGCAGCGGTGTCTCAAGCGGGTTGTGCAGCTATTGCTGGTTATGTAACCAACAGTTCGGATTGTAACGACAACAATAACGCGATTCACCCAGGTGCTGTTGATGTACCAGGTAACGGCATCGACGAAGATTGCAATGGTTTTGATGCGCCTTTGCAGTTAGGCATTT
>RDZL01000081.1 GCA_004295165.1 Flavobacteriia bacterium | reverse complement strand
TACGACTTCTCAACGGATTCAACGTCATGTAGTGTCTGAGCATCTGGGCTCAATAAACTCGCTACGCAGCAAGCCATTACAATGCGGTGGTCGTTGTGTGTATTGATTTGAGCACTCTTGATTTGCCCCGTTCCCTGAATCTCAATTTGTTCTCCTTTAATTTGATAGCTTACGCCCCAAGAAGTTAAAGTCTTGCACATGACCGCCAAGCGATCGGACTCTTTGTTTTTGAGGCGGTGAATTCCGCGCAGTGTAGATGTTCCTGTTGCCGAACAAGCCAAAACCACCAAAACCGGAAATAAATCTGGTTGGTGTGTGCAGTCAAAATCGAAGGGTTTTTTATCGGTGCTTTCGGCGAGGATGAGCGAGTCGTTTTCCCAGGTGAAATTTGCTCCAAAATCACTGAGCGCCTTCAGGAGGTTTTGATCGGGCTGCAAACTCGCCATTTGGAGCCCCGTGATATTTATTTTTCCATGGATTGCGGCTCCAACTAAATGGGCAGCAACACTGCTCCAATCACCTTCCACTTGAACCTTCGGGCAAGAAAGGTCTTGGGCACCTTCAAAAGTGTAGGTTGCTCCATTGAGTTGATACTTAAAACCAAATTGGCTTAATGTGGCCAGCGTCATTTCGAAATAGGCAGCGCTATTGAGGTTTTTGATCGTAATTTGCCAATTGCCTGGGTATTTGGCGGCCATTAAAAAAAGGCCAGAAACATACTGTGAACCTTCTGTTCCGTCAACTTCTAAAATGGTATTAGAGATCGAGCCACTCACCTCTATGGGCAATTGACCATTTTGATGCGCAAGATCAAGACCTAGTTGCTCGAGTAAACGAATGGTCGCCCAATGCGTTCTTTGCATTAAGGTACCGCGCCCCGTAAGCTGGTAGGCAGCACTAAAGCAGTGCGCCACAAATGCGAGTGTACGCAGTGCAAAACCGCTCTCACCTACATTGATCAGCGCGCGCTGCGCACTATTTTCATTGCTGCGCAAAATTGCCAAAGCGTTTTTCATGGCTTGGGTGTCGCGATCTGTTCCTAAGTTATCTATTTGGCAGGGTTGGGTAGAAAGTTGGGCCAAGAGCAGTAAGCGTTGTCCGTGGCTCTTGGAAGCAGGCGCCACTAAATGTCCGTTGTAAGCTCGTGCTTTAAGCTTCATCGCTTTTGTTGGTGAGAAGGCCTAACTGAATGCGAATCGATTCTTCGTGCAGCATTTTGATGAATTGTTCTGCAAATTCAGGTGAAAGACCGGTATTGATCCCTTTTTCGACATTTGCTTTGAGCGTTTCTTCCCAACGCTGAACCTGCAAAATATGTGTGTTGTGACTCCGTTTAAAAGCCCCGATTTGCAGCGAGAGTTCCATGCGTTCTTGTAGCAATTCTATCAAAGATGCGTCGATCAAGCTCATTTTGTCGCGCAGTTCTGAAAGATCGTGTAAGATTCGGTCGTTTGGGGTGCGTGGTTCCAGTATATTCAATAACTCCTGAAGTTCAGAAGGGGAGATTTGTTGTTTGGCATCGGTTAGTGCTGCGGCTGGTGTACAATGAGTTTCTACCATAAGGCCGTCGTAGTGCAAATCGAGGGCTTGCTGGGCCAATGGCGCAATAAGTGCTGCCCGACCGCCTATGTGAGATGGATCCATGATGAGTGGAATATCGGGCCTGGCTTGCTTGAAATCGATGGCAATTTGCCAATGTGGGTTGTTGCGGTACTTGGTTTTTTGGTAGACAGAGAATCCGCGGTGGATGGCGCCAATCACCTTCACTTGGTGGCGTTCCAATCTTTCGATGGCACCTAACCAGAGTTTGAGGTCAGGATTGACGGGGTTTTTTACCATGACGGGTATGCCTGTACCTTGTAGCGCCTCCGCAATTTCTTGCACTGTAAAGGGATTGACGGTAGAGCGTGCACCAATCCAAACCATATCGAGTTGATGTGCAGCAGCAGCTTTAACATGCTCGGCGGTGGCCACTTCTGTACAGATTGGGAAACCAAATTGTTCGCGCACTGATACCAGCCATGAAAGGCCTTCGTCACCGATGCCTTCAAAAGCGCCGGGCTGGGTACGCGGTTTCCAGATGCCTGCTCTAAAATAAGAAAGCGGAAGACCTTTTAGGCCCTCCGCTGTTTTCAAGACTTGTGAAAGCGTTTCGGCAGAACAGGGCCCTGAGATAAGGCTTGTAAAGAGGTCCGAACGCATTTTGTGTTATTTAGCGTAGTTGACTGCACGTTTTTCGCGGATCACCGTTACTTTGACTTGCCCTGGGTAAGTCATTTCGGTCTGGATGCGCTGAGAAATGGTAAAAGAAAGTTCTTCAGCTCTTTGGTCTGTTACTTTTTCTGCTTCTACCAATACGCGTAACTCGCGGCCTGCTTGGATGGCATAGGCACTGCCAACACCGTCGTAAGAAAGGGCGAGGTTTTCGAGCTCTTTAATGCGTTTGATATACGCTTCTACGATCTCGCGGCGTGCACCAGGACGCGCACCAGAGATGGCATCACAAACTTGTACAATTGGCGAGATGAGTGTGGTCATTTCGATTTCGTCGTGGTGGGCACCAATTGCGTTCAAGACATCGCCTTTTTCACCGAATTTTTCAGCGATTTTCATGCCCAAGATGGCGTGTGGCAATTCTGGTTCTTCGTCTGGCACTTTCCCGATATCGTGGAGGAGGCCAGCGCGTTTGGCTAGTTTGACGTTGAGGCCAAGTTCTGCAGCCATAATGGCACAAAGGTTGGCAACTTCACGGGAGTGTTGGAGTAGGTTTTGACCGTAAGATGAACGGAATTTCATGCGGCCTACCATGCGCATGAGTTCTGGATGCAAACCGTGTATACCGAGGTCAATGCAAGTGCGGCGACCGGTTTCAGCGATTTCTTCGTCGAGTTGTTTGCGTGTTTTGGCAACAACTTCTTCAATACGGGCAGGGTGGATACGGCCATCTGAAACAAGTTGGTGCAAGCTCAAGCGGGCGATTTCTCTGCGCACAGGATCAAAACAAGATAAGATGATGGCTTCTGGGGTGTCGTCTACGATGATTTCAACGCCTGTTGCTGCTTCTAGTGCGCGGATGTTGCGACCCTCGCGCCCGATGATGCGTCCTTTGACTTCGTCGGATTCAATGTTAAAGACCGAAACCGCGTTTTCTACCGCTTGCTCTGTGGCCACGCGTTGGATGCTTTGGATAACGATTTTACGGGCTTCTTTATTGGCGTTGAGCTTGGCTTCTTCGGTGATTTCTTTAATGGTTGCCATGGCTGCTGTACGCGCTTCGTCTGTAAGCGCTTGCATGAGGTTTTGCTTGGCATCTTCCGGAGAAAGCTGTGCAATTTTGGAGAGCTCTGTAATTTGTTTTTGGTGGATTTTGTCGAGCTCTTGGTTGCGCACATCTAAGTGTGCTGCTTTGGTCTGGTAGTCGGCCTGAACTTTTTCGAGTTCTTTTTCTTTTCTACCGATTTCTTCTAGTTTTTGATTGAGCGTCTTTTCTTTGGTTCTGAAGCGGTCTTCGCCAGATTGCATGCGACGCTCGCGTTCTTTGATGGCCTCTTCATGCTCTTCTTTTTGTTTCAAGAAACGTTCTTTGGCCTGAAGGGCGCGCTCTTTTTGGATTGTTTCAGCCTTAGATTCGGCCTCTTTGATA
>RDZL01000080.1 GCA_004295165.1 Flavobacteriia bacterium | reverse complement strand
GCAAAAAAGCCCAGCACCAATTGGTAATAGTGCCAAGCACCTGTGCTGACATCGCCAGGAACAGACACAAAGGTGACGCCCGAAAGCGAGGTGCCGATCATGCCAAAAGCTACTAAATACCAAGGGCTTTTTTTGTCGCCGGTGAAAAAACTATGACTGCTCGCATTTTTAGAGCTGAAATAGGCAATTGCGAGCAGGAGCCCGAAATATAAAAACAAGATGAGTGGGAGTAACACATTATTCATGGAGTAAAAATAGCGCAAAGCACTATATTTGCCTCAAAAAAATACGTATGGAACTCATTTTTGTGGTTATTTCGTTTCTGTTGGTCAGTTTGGCAATGGTGACAATCGTTTATTTATTTCTCAAGCGCCAACACGACCACAGCCTCGTGCAGCTCCAAACCGAACTCGCTATGCAGCGTCAAAATTATTTCCTACCGAGCAAGCTAGAAGCGTATCAGCGTTGTATTTTATTGCTCGACCGCATTTCACCTGCCAACCTCACGCTGCGCACCCTACAAGTGACCAACAATGCCAGAACCCAACAAAGTTTACTCGTCAAGACCGTCAGAGAAGAGTTTGAACACAATATTGCGCAACAATTATTTGTTTCGCCACAGGGCTGGATCATGCTGATTCAAGCAAAGGAAGAGGTATTGCGCGTTATCAATATGGCAGCCAATACTTTAGATGCGCAAGCAAGTGCCACAGACCTCGCGGCTAAAATTTTAGAAATTTCCGCTCAAATTGAGCAGTTTCCGACAGAAATTTGCCGTGCGTACTTACAAAATGAGTTTCAGCGTTTCAACGCTTAGCCATTTTTTCTTTGGCAATAGCGAGCAGCATCGGGAGCAAAGACAGGCCGATGATGCCAAAAATGACAGTCTCGAAGTTTTCGCGCACAATTGTGAGGTTACCAAAAAAGTAGCCTAAAAGTGTCAAGCCCAGCACCCAGCTCACGCCACCGATTACATTGAATCTCAAAAAGATGCTGTAACGCATACTGGCCAAACCTGCCGTAAAAGGTGCAAACGTGCGTACAATGGGCACAAAGCGTGCAATGATAATCGTTTTGGAACCGTGTTTCTCAAAAAACGCTTGGGTTTGTTGCAAGTGCTTCTCTTTGAGTAGGGCATAGCGCCCAATTTGCATTTGAGCCAATTTGCGTCCGTATTTTTGGCCAATCCAAAAGTTCAGCGCATCGCCTAATATAGCTGCAATCATGAGCAAACCTAATACGACCCATAAATTGAGCTGCGCCAATTCGTTGTCTATTTGTACGCCTGCGCAAAATGAACCCGCCGCAAAAAGCAGTGAGTCACCGGGTAGTAAAGGCATGAAAACCAAGCCTGTTTCCACAAAAATGATCAAAAACAAAATCGCATAAATCCAGACGCCATAATCCTGAATGAGCAAGAAAAGGTAGTTGTCAATATGCAGGATGAAATCGAGAAGCTGAAGGAGATAACTCATTACTGACAAGTAATTTGAGGTGCATTTTGCTCAATCCAGGCATTGATCCCGCCTTCTAATACACAAATATTGGTGGCTGCAAATTCAGTCTCCATGAAATTAGCGAGGGCTTCTGCGCGTTTTCCGGACTGACACATGAGCACCACTTGTTCAAAATGCGCGTAATTGGGATATGCCACTGCAAAAGTGGCCATCGGGACAGACGGGCAGTCTATTTTGCAGTTCAATAATTCGTAGGGTTCACGGATATCGATGAGGCAACAGCTTTCTTGGGCTTCTAGCGCCTGAAGAACGGCCTTCGGACTAAGCATTTTCATGGTGTCAAATTTTAGCAAAGATAAAATTCTTGTTCAATAGACTTTGATTTTATCTATCTGCTTTTGCGCATGGAGGGTAATTTGATACGCATCTTCATTCGCAAACTCGACCTCTAGGTGCCTTAATTTGATGTGTGTCTTGCCTTTTGCAATTTGTTTATACTGGATTTTACAATTGTGATAAATCTCAAGCGTGGGCAATAAAAACGCACATTTTGCTGCTGGTTTGGGGCCGAAAGCTAGCGCTTGGGAGCCGTCTCTGATCATAAGCACCTGGTCGCCTTGAAAAAAAGTTGTTTGTTGCTCCTGCAATTTGCGCTGCCTTTGCTGAGCCATGAAAAGCAAACTACCGATGAAGCCCAACTGAGCAAAGTATTTATGCTGACTTTGCAAACCATAAAATAAATAATAGGTCGCCAACCAAAAAAGCAAAACCCACCAAAATGGCAGCACAAACCCTTTGGCTAAGGCACCCGGAGCTTCACTGAAAAAACGCATGATGTCCAGCATCCAACGAATGGAGGTTTCCAAAACAAAAGCACTAAGGCGATCTAGCCAAGGAAGCGCCTGCAGAAAAGGAAAAAACATACCCACTACTAAAATCAAGCTCGACAAACTCATCAGGCAGAGATTGGCAATTTGAGCGTAATTCGGATACAAATGAAAATGATACAAACTCAATGGCAGCGTGGTAAGGGTGGCTGCCAAGCCGAGTGCTGTGCCATCCCATAAATGTGTCAAGATTTTCCATCTGAATTGAAGTGTTGCCCGGATTGCTTCATAATAAAGATATATCCCTAGCATCGCGAGATAAGACAATTGAAAGCCGAGGTCAAACAAATAGCGGGGATCGTAGAGCAAGAGGCAAAAAGCCGAAAAAAACAGGGCGGAAAGCTGACTCATTTGGCGTCCAGACAATTGGCTCAACAACAACACACTGAACATAAAAACACTGCGCAATACCGAAGCCGACAAACCTGTGAGCACAGCATAATACCAAACGATGAACAATACCAAAAACAAAGCCTGCTTTCGACTTACCCATCGAGACAACAAGCCCAAAATTTGAAGCAGCACCAAGATCAATAAACCAATATGCATGCCCGACACCGCTAAAATATGCATTGAGCCCGTCGCCAAGAAATAAGACCGCAATTGTGCATCAATGCCGTCTCGCTCGCCTAAAATGAGCGCCCGGCCAATCGCCGCTGAGCGCGGAGTGAGCGCCGTTCTAAAAGCTGAAGAAAGCTGGTTTTTGACTGCTAATAGACAAGAATTGTGCTGATTTAGGGAGCGAGCGCCAAGGTCTTTGATTTGCTCGCTATACACAAAAGCCCGATGGCTCAGGCCTTGTAATTCATAATACCTTGACTGGTCAAAAGCACCTGGATAGCGCTCATTGGCGAGCAATTCTGGTTGGCAGCGCAGTGCGTAAGCATTTGTGAGTTGAAGAGGGGTTTTTGCAAAGACATAAAGTTGCAAGCTGAGTGCCTTTTTTCGCTGGGCAGCACCAAAATAAAAACGACCTTTTACTTTTTGAAATTCGGCTCGATTTTCTTGGGATTCAGGTATAAAAAAACCAGTCGTTTGTTTATTGAAATTTAAGCTTTGTGCTTCTCGGAATGCGATTTGCCGGCTCTGTAAAAGCCAAAAACCGAGGGCCATAAATGAAAAAAGGAGCCCGAATTGCCGCAATGATTTACTCAAGAGTAGTAAAATACCACCTAAAGTAAAAAAAAAAAAAAAAAGCAGGAGGCCCTCCGTTAAATTACGGTAGTCAGCCAGGTAAATACCAATGATAAAAGGCAGTAAAACAAGGGCAAAGTGCCATTGAAGTTTCGGCACTTCTGAAACAGAAGGGGTG
>RDZL01000079.1 GCA_004295165.1 Flavobacteriia bacterium | reverse complement strand
TTGGCAAGTCAGTTGGATACTGACTACACAGGCAAGGATCCTATATTCCTAGCGGTGCTCAATGGTGCGTTTATGTTTGCTTCCGATTTGTTCAAGCAATTGGAGTGCAAGCCAGAGCTTACTTTTGTCAAGGTGAGTTCTTATGTCGGTACGCAGTCTAGTGGGAGGGTAGACGAACTCATCGGCTTGCAAACCGCCCTCAAAGACCGCCATGTCATCATCATCGAAGACATCCTCGACACCGGCGTCACCATGGACAAAATTTTTACCTTGCTTCAGACCGAACAACCCGCATCAATGGCTGTTTGTGCGCTTTTGCTGAAGCCGGAATCCTATAAAGGAAAACATCAACCCCAATATATTGGCTTTGAGATAGAAGATCGCTTTGTGGTCGGTTATGGCCTCGACTACAAAGAACACGGTCGTGAACTTCCAGCTGTTTATCAATTAATCAATTAGTTATGTTAAATATTGTACTTTTTGGCCCTCCAGGAGCAGGTAAAGGAACCCAATCCGAAAGACTCATCGAAAAATATGGTCTTGTACATTTATCCACCGGCGATGTCTTTCGCGCCAATATCAAAGGCGAAACAGACCTCGGCAAACTCGCCAAGAGCTACATGGACGCTGGGCAACTTGTGCCCGATGAGGTCACTATCAATATGCTGCGTTCAGAAGTTGTCAAGCACGAGGCCCCAAAAGGTTTTATTTTCGACGGTTTTCCGCGCACCAACGCCCAAGCCCAAGCCCTCGACGAATTTTTGGCCAGTCTTCAAACTGAAATCTCTTTGATGCTTGCCCTAGAGGTAGAAGAAAACGAACTCAAAACGCGTTTGCTCAAAAGAGCCGAATTCTCTGGCCGTCCGGACGACGCTGACCCAGCAGTCATAGAAAAACGCATTACCGTATACAATAACGAGACCGCCCCAGTAAAGGCATTTTACCAAGCTCAAGACAAATTTGTTGCCATCGATGGCATTGGTAGCATCGACGATATTACTCAACGATTATTCTCTGCCATAGACACAAACAACTAAATGGCTTCAGATAACTTTGTTGATTACGTAAAAATTCACTGTACCTCCGGCAATGGTGGTGGCGGTTCTACCCACTTCAGACGCGAAAAATACATTCCAAAAGGAGGTCCTGATGGAGGTGATGGCGGTCGTGGCGGACACGTCTATCTACGTGGCAACAAACAACTCTGGACACTGTTGCACCTCAAGTTTAAAAAACACATCAAAGCCGGACACGGCGCCCATGGCTCAGGCAACCTCAAAACAGGTTCGCAAGGTGAAGACGTCTACATAGATGTACCACTTGGCACCCTTGCCAAAGACGGCGAAACCGGTGAAGTCCTCTTTGAAATTACCGAAGAGGGCGAAGAGCGCATCATTCAGCGCGGTGGACGCGGTGGCATGGGTAACAACCACTTCAAATCCCCAACGAATCAAACGCCACGCCATGCCCAACCTGGTGAAGAAGGCATTGAAAGCTGGAAAATACTCGAGCTCAAAATCTTGGCCGACGTCGGTTTGGTAGGCTTCCCAAATGCGGGTAAAAGTACTTTGTTATCTGTACTTTCTTCGGCCAAGCCCGAAATCGGCGACTATCCATTTACAACTTTGCGTCCTAATTTAGGAATTGTCTCTTACCGCGATTTTCGCTCCTTCATCATGGCCGATATTCCGGGTATTATCGAGGGTGCGCACGCAGGTAAAGGCCTCGGTTTGCGCTTCTTGCGTCACATCGAACGCAATTCACTATTGCTCTTCATGCTGCCTGCAGACTCCGACGACATCCAAAAGGAATACGGTATTCTCTTGAATGAACTCAAACAGTACAACCCTGAATTATTGCACAAAGAACGCTTGTTGGCCATCACCAAATCTGATATGCTCGACGACGAACTCAAGGCAGAGATCAGCAAAGACCTACCGGCTATTCCACACGTATTTATTTCTTCCGTTGCCCAACAAGGCCTCACGGAGCTCAAAGACCTGATCTGGAAGCACCTCAACCATGATTGAATTTCTACAGCGCATCGATAATGGCTTACTTTTGCGCATCAATGATTTCAATGCGCCATGGCTAGATCAATGCATGTGGGTACTTTCTTCTAAATGGATCAATATTCCGCTTGCCTTTTGCATCGTTTTGTTGCTCAAAAGTCAGTTTTCTTGGAGAAAAACGAGTCTTTTATTTTTATTGGCGCTCGTGGTTGTATCCTTAACAGATGTCATTTCAACACAACTCTTCAAAGATTATTTTGAAAGATTGCGGCCTTCTCACGACCCAATTGTAGGGAATTATCTGCATTTTTATATGATTGGCCCCGACAATCCTTATTTGGGCGGAAAGTTTGGTTTTGTTTCGTCTCATGCCGCCAATTTGGCCGCCATGTTTGCCTTTGTGTTGCCTTACCTGAAAAAGTATACCTATTCCATTTATCTACTTGGTGTTTACGTTTTTTTGGTGGCCTACAGTCGCGTTTATCTTGGCGTACACTTTCCATCTGACGTGTTGTGTGGCGCTTTGTTAGGCCTCTTGATGGGATGGCTTTTTAGGCGATATTTATTTGCTCAATTGATCTCAAAATGGGACTAAAAACGGTATTATTGGTTTTTGTAGGAGGTGGCTTGGGTAGCATCTTGCGTTGGTTTTTGGCGCGCGTCTTACCGATCGACAAAACTGGTTTTCCGTGGTCTACCTTGCTGAGTAATGTCATCGCTAGTTTGCTTTTAGCGGTCCTCCTATTTCAATTAAAGGACCATCCAAAATGGACAAGCCTTCAACCCCTCATCGTAGTAGGTTTCTGCGGAGGGTTGTCTACGTTTAGTACGTTTTCCTTTGAGAATTATCAGCTCCTACAACAAGGGCAATTGGCCTTGTTTGGACTCAATATCTTTGTTTCTCTGACTTTGGGTCTGCTTGGCTTTTGGTTCTTGGCGCGCCTTTGAGGGCCGCACCAAGGTCTCAATAATTTTCTGGCCTTCGCTTTTCCCTTTTGCACTTTTTCGGATGTCCCAGAGAAATTTACGTTCCTCTTTTCTTGCATCTTTCGGATCTACAATAGGTAAGGGGTAATCTCTCCCTAATTTGAAGTGGTACAGTTCCATATCCATCTCGGTCATTTTCCACGGCTCATGAATATAGGGCAGCGGAAGTTCAGCGAGCTCAGGTACCCATTTTTTGATGAAAACCGCATCTGGATCGTGTTTGTAGCTATTGTGAACAGGATTATACACACGAATGGTATTGACGCCTGTAGTGCCTGCCTGCATCTGAAATTGCGGGTAATGTATGCCGGGTTCAAAATCTAAAAAGAGATTAGCCAAATGATTTACGCCATCTTGCCAGTTTTGCAGCAAATGATGACACAAAAAAGAGACCAGCAAGGCCCGCATTCGAAAATTGATCCAGCCGGTTTGCTGTAAGCAGCGCATGTTGGCATCTACCAACGGAAAACCAGTTGTTCCGCTTTTCCAGGCGGCGAGTAAGGCGTCGTCTTTGGGATAGGTCAAGCCCTCATATGCTTTGTTGATGCAGTGTGTAGCATACGTGCAATCGGTTTCAAACTTTTGAATAAAATGACAATGCCAATGTAGGCGCGTTAAGAAAGCGTCGAGGTTTTGTTTGTTTTGAGGCTGTTTGAGGTACGCGGAGC
>RDZL01000062.1 GCA_004295165.1 Flavobacteriia bacterium | reverse complement strand
ATCGTTGGCTCGAAAGAAGCCTATGAAGAATTGGTGGAACAAGCACAATAATCCAACTCACCACACGCAAAAGGGCGGCCATTTGGCCGCCCTTTTTTTTGAATACAAAATCAAATATCAAGAGATCCTTCCCCAGTTGGGCTTATTTTTCAGGACTTCGCGCAAGGCTTGATTCAAAAGGGTATTTTCGGGCGAAATCAATTGAGGATCCGCTGCCAGTATTTCACGCGCTTTGTCGCGCGCCAGTTGAACAAGTTGCCCATCTTTGGCTAAATCTGCGATTTTGAGTGCCAAAGCGCCGCTTTGTTGGGTGCCCATGAGGTCGCCGGGGCCGCGCAATTGCAAGTCAACTTCAGCCAAGACAAACCCATCATTGCTCCCCACCATGGTATCCATGCGCTTTTGTGCTTCTTTAGAAATGCCATCGCCCGTCATTAAAATACAATAAGATTTTTCGGCGCCGCGGCCAACGCGTCCGCGCAATTGATGCAGCTGTGAGAGTCCGAAGCGCTCGGCGCTCTCAATGACCATTACCGAGGCATTGGGTACATTGACGCCTACCTCAATAACTGTAGTGGCCACCATGAGATGTGTTTGTCCTTGCACAAAAGCTTGCATGGCTGCTTCTTTGTCTGCAGGCTTCATTTTGCCGTGCACCATGCTGATCTGAAAACCCTTAGGCTTGAAAAAATCTTCTATTTGCGCGTAGCCTTCTTCTAAATTTTTAAAATCTAGTTTTTCTGATTCCTGAATAAGTGGGTAAACAACATATGCCTGCCTTCCGAGTTGCAATTGTTCTTGGATGAACGCAAAGAGTTTGTCTCGGTGGTTTTCGCGTCGATGAATCGTGTGTATTGGTTTTCTACCAGGAGGTAGTTCATCGATAACAGACACATCCAAGTCTCCGTAAAAGGTCATGGCGAGGGTTCGCGGAATTGGAGTGGCCGTCATGATCAGCACGTGCGGTGGAATGGTGTTTTTACGCCACATTTTTGCGCGTTGAGCCACCCCAAAACGGTGCTGTTCGTCAATGACCACCAAGCCAAGATTTTTGAATTGTACGGTATCTTCGAGTAATGCGTGTGTTCCGATGAGCAATTGAATGTCACCATTGAGCAAGCCTTCGTGGATTTGGCTGCGCTCCGCTTTTTTGGTAGAACCTGTGAGCAGTGCCACGCGGATATCCATTTTTTCCAGCAATTCGCTGATACCAATAAAATGTTGTGTGGCTAAAATTTCGGTTGGGGCCATCAGTGCGCCTTGCAAGTTGTTGCCAATGGCTAGTAGCAAGCTCAGGAGGGCAACTAATGTTTTACCGCTTCCTACATCGCCTTGCAGTAAGCGATTCATATGGCTGCCTGCACCAAGATCTTTGCGGATTTCTTTCAAGACCCTTTTTTGGGCGTTTGTCAGTTCAAAAGGCAGGTGATTTTGATAAAAATCATTGAATGCTTCTCCCACCTCATTTAAAGCATATCCTTTGAGTTTTTTACTTTGAATGCCCTTGCGCAAGAGTAATTCGAGTTGTAAAAAGAATAATTCTTCCCATTTGAGGCGATACCTAGCCGCCTTGATCAATATTTCAGAACTGGGTTGATGGATTTCTCGCAGTGCTTTGATGCGAGGCATTAAATTCATTTCTGTGCAAATTGTTGCAGGTAAGGTTTCGGGTATTTGATTGGCTAGTTGCTCAAATAAATTGGCAATGAGTTTGCTTAATCCTTTACTGTGCAGACCTTTGTGCTGGCACTTTTCTGTGCTCGGATAAAATGCTTCAAATCCCTTTCGCTCCAAACCTGGCACCACCTTGAGTAATTCAGGGTGGGGTATATTCCAACTATTTTGGAAGAACTTAGGTTTGCCAAAAACAATAAATTCATCTTGGACATTGAGGTTGCCTTTGATCCATTGAAAACCCTGAAACCACACTAAGTCAATTGATCCGGATCCGTCAGTGAAGCGCGCTTGTAGCTTTTTATGCCGACCGCTGCCAATTTCACTAATATGCGTAAGCTTCCCTTTGAGCTGAACGTATTGGTCTTCGGCCCGTATGAGCGCGATGTCATGAAAACTACTGCGGTCTTGGTAGCGGTAAGGGTAATGGAAGAGCAGGTCTTGGAATGTATAAATTCCGAGTTCTTCTTGTAATGTTTGCGCTTTTTGCGGTCCAACTCCTTTGAGGTAGGCAATGGGCGTAGCGAGGAGCGCGTTCATTTGTGCGTTTATTTCCAGAAGCCCATTTGATTGAACTTCTCGATGCGTTCATTGATGCGTTCTTCTGGTTGCTTTTGATCGAGCTCTTGCAGATAGCCTAGTACTTTGCCGCGAAGGATGCTGAACATTTGTTCTTGATCGCGGTGTGCACCATTGCTTGGCTCGCTGATGACGTCGTCTACCAAGCCATTTGCCTTCATGTCGGTGGAGGTCAGCTTGAGTGCTGAGGCAGCTATTTCTTTGTAATTCCAAGAACGCCACAAAATGGATGAGCAACTTTCGGGAGAAATAACGGAATACCAGGTGTTTTCGAGCATCACTACTTTATCTCCAACACCGATACCGAGTGCACCACCTGAAGCACCTTCACCGATGATGATGCAGATGACAGGTACCTTGAGGCGCATCATTTCGTAGATGTTGCGTGCAATTGCTTCACCTTGGCCGCGTTCTTCAGCTTCTAATCCTGGAAATGCACCAGGGGTATCGATAAAAGTAACGATTGGCTTATTGAATTTTTCGGCTAATTTCATGAGGCGTAAGGCCTTGCGATAGCCTTCAGGATTGGGCATTCCAAAATTGCGGTATTGACGCATTTTAGTATTGATGCCTTTTTGCTGTCCAATAAACATCACTGATCTGCCCTCGAGGAGTCCAAAACCACCGACCATAGCTTTGTCGTCTTTGACATTGCGATCGCCGTGTAGTTCTTGGAACTGACCATCGGTGAGTGCGTTGATGTATGCCAGCGTGTAGGGTCTGTCTGGGTGGCGAGAAAGTTGGACGCGTTGCCAAGGGGTGAGGTTGGCGAATACTTCTTTGGTTTTGTCAGCAAGGACAGCTTCAAGTTCAGAGATTTGCTCTTGCATATCCACTTGAGTTTGCTCGCCTAATGCTTTGGTTTGCTGAATTTGTTCTTCAAGTTCGCGCAGGGGTTCTTCAAAATCCAAATAGGTTGTGCTCATAAGTTTCTTGTTTCGTGCAACAAAAATAAGGATTTTCGGCAATTGCTTATCTTTACAACATGATCTTGTATCCTTCTGCCAAAATCAATTTAGGTTTGCACATTCTTGCCAAGCGCCAAGATGGCTATCATGAGATAGAAACCATAATGGCAGAGACGCCCCTTTGTGATATCTTGGAAATTACCGAAGCAGCCAACGATAGCTTTATGCAATCGGGCATTCAGGTGCCCTCAGATGGAAAGCCTAATCTGTGTCAGCGCGCCGTCAACTTACTTCGCGAACACAGAGCATTTCCAAAATTGCAGATTCATTTGCGCAAGCAAATTCCGGTCGGGGCTGGATTAGGAGGTGGTTCTGCCGATGCAAGTTATACGCTATCAGGGGTGAACGCGCTGTTCGATTTAGGTTTTTCAAGTGCTGAATTGGAAGATTTTGCCGCTCAATTAGGGAGCGATTGCCCCTTCTTTATCGCTGGAGGTTTGCAACTTGCAAAGGGGAGGGGAGAAATATTGACCAAATTAGAAC
>RDZL01000061.1 GCA_004295165.1 Flavobacteriia bacterium | reverse complement strand
ATACCTCGGGTTCTTGGGGTCGGGTTCGAATAACTTTCTGAAATTCAGGATGTAGTTGTCTATGGTTCTGGAGGTCGGGATTTGTTCTGAACCCCAAAGGCGGTCTAGAATTTCGTTGCGAGAAATGACTTTTCCTTCTTTTTCGACAAAAAGTTCGAGCAACTGCACCTCTCTTTTGGTAAAAGTATGGAGTAACTCGCCGGCTGCGTCTCGGAGTTCAAAGGAATTGAAATCGACTTTTTTGTCGCCGATCAGGTTTTGCGTTGGTGGCTCAATCTGAACAGACCCATTGATCAAGATCTGAATTTTGAGCAGGAGTTCTTCTAAATCAAAAGGCTTCACGAGGTAATCATTGGCCCCAAGCTTGAGACCCGCAACTCGATCTGCGGTGGTTCCTTTTGCCGACAAAAACAAGATAGGAACTGCCGAATGCTTGCGGATTTCTTTGCATAAGTCAAAACCCGAAACATGTGGGAGCATGACATCTAGGATAATGAGGTCAAAATGAATGGGGCCCGTAAAAAGCTGTTGTGCTAAAGCGCCGTCTGCATAGGCCTCTACAGCGTATCCTTCGAGTTCTAGATTCAAGGAGATGGTGTCGCGCAGGCTTTGTTCGTCTTCTACTAAACAGATACGGTACATGAGCAATTTTTTAATAGAAAAGTGTATTTTTGGTTGAAATTACTATAAACTCTTCAAACTATGAACAAAATTCTACGCTTTGGGCTCCTCATTTTGGGCCTTCAGGTTGGGGTTTGGGCACAACAATCTCTTGCTCATACCAGCAAATTGGAGCTCTCCAAAGAAGTGCCAACTCTTGCCTTACAAACACCTGATCTAGGTGCACTTGCTGCAGAAGACATCCTGCGCGACAAACAAGGCGTGCTGTACCGTATCGGTGTAGCGCTTCCTGCCCACCTTACCCCTCAAAATTCAGGCCTCTGGACAACCAACGCCGACGGCAGCCGCACTTGGCAAATGGTCATCAGTGCACCAGGCGCCGAAGCCTTGAGCTACCTTTTCGAAAAATTTGTTTTGCACGGTGGCAGCACCCTGCGCATTCAAAATCTTGGTGGCCAGGACGTTCATCCTTTACTCACCAGTGCCGATGTAGAAGCGCATCAAATGCAAAATGCAGCACTTTGTGGCGGTTCAAAACACGTGCTCACACTGACAGAGCCGGCTTACACAACGCCTTCTGAAATTTACATCGACCGCGTCATGTACAACTACCGCTCAACAGGTTTTGAAGTGGAAGAAAAAATCAATGAGTCAGATCCTTGCGAAGTAAACATCAATTGTTCTCCTGTCGGAGACGCTTGGCAAGATGAAAAACGCGGCGTTGCACGTATTTACGTAGTAGAAGGCAACCAAGCTGGTTGGTGTTCGGGTTCTTTGATCAACAATACCGCACAAGATTGCAAACCATACTTTCTCACGGCCCTCCACTGCGGCGTAAGTGCTACAGCAGCCAACATGAACCAATGGAAATTCTATTTCCGCTACGAGGCAGCAGCCTGCACCAACCCAACTGCAGTAGGCACATTAGCGAGCTATTTTGTAACGGGTTGCTTGCGCATTGCAGATGCAGCCGATGGCGGTGGCAATTCTGGTTCTGACTTCTTATTGGTCAAATTAGGCAACGCCAACAATGAAAATACGGTCATCAATAACTTGAAATCTGCCAACTTGAACGCTTACTGGAACGGTTGGAACGCAAGTACAAGCCCGAGCACAGGCGGTGTGAGCATCCATCACCCAGCCGGTGACATCAAAAAGATCTCTACTTTCTCTGGCAATACCGTTTCTACACAATGGGGTTCTGCTACAGGCTCACACTGGCGAGTCACCTGGACTGCCAATGCCAATGGGCATGGCGTTACAGAAGGCGGGTCTTCGGGCTCACCTCTCTTCGACAACACGGGCAACATCATTGGTACACTTACTGGCGGATCATCTTATTGCACCGCACTTTCCGCTCCTGACCAGTATGGCAAAATGGCTTTCCACTGGACCAACAATGGCACCACTGCAATTGAGCAACTCAAGCCTTGGCTAGATCCTGCCAACTTGAATGTTTTGGTATTTGGCGGCTCTGCTGACCCATGTACACCAACCACTCCAGTAGCACCTGTTGCCAATTTTGTGGCAAGTGCAACAAATGTAAGTCCTGGTACAACAGTTAGTTTCACCGATTTATCGACCGGCATCCCAACTTCTTGGGCCTGGTCTGTAAGCCCAGCGACCGGCTGGAGCTATGCGGGTGGCACTAATGCGAGCACGCAAAATCCGCAAATCGTTTTCAATACGGTCGGACAATATTCGGTGAGTCTTACCGCAACAAATGCACAAGGTTCGGACGTAGAAACCAAGAACAATTATATCGTGGTTGCACAGGTAACTGGTCCATGTACGGCGAGTGCAGTATGCGACGAATACATCGCTGCGGTAAGCTTTAATACCATCAACAATACTTCTGCATGCGGCAACAACGGCTATACCGATTTCACGGGTACGAGTACTTCAATGGCGCAAGGCACAGCCTACACGCTCACCATTACGCCAGCAATTGTCAACAATACCCAAGCAGCTGCCTACACCAATGACGAAATCGCAGCCTGGATTGATTTCAACAACGATTTTGACTTCAACGACGCCGGCGAACAAGTAGCTTATGTTTTAGTAGCATCAGGATGGGTCAATACCTTCAATGTGTCTATTCCATTGGCTTCTTACACAGGCGCCGTGCGCATGCGTGTACGTATTTCTTACCAACCAGATGGCGCAATTACGCCTTGTGGGCCAGCTAGCTACGGCGAAACCGAAGACTACACCATCAACATCACTTCTGGTGCGGGCCTTAATGATAATCCACTTGGATTGGTGCAAATGTATCCTAACCCAGCCCAAGATCTTGTTTATATCGATATGAAAAACCTCAGCGAAAATGGTTTAATTGAGATATTGGATATCAACGGCAAAATTTTGTCTCAAACGCCAGGCCTTGCCGGACAAATCAATACAGTGGGCATTGCCCATCTTGCACATGGTTTGTATCACGTGCGCATAAGCGCAAACGGTCAACAAAGCACCCAAAGATTGATCAAGAACTAAACAATTTATTGTCCGTTTTCAAAATACAAAGCGGCCCGCTCTAAGTGGGCCGCTTTTTTTTCGGGCAACATGCGGTTCCAATTGGCGACCATTTGCACGGTGCGCATGTTTTTGCGCAAGCGCTCTTGGTGCTTGTCAACGAAATGCCAGAACAGCGCATCAAAAAGTACTGCGCCCTCAGCATCTGTTTTAAATCCTTGCTTTTTGAGGTAATTGGAGCCGGAGAAATAAGGTTTGGTGGTCATGAGGCCACCATCTGCGTACTGACTCATGCCATACACATTTGGCACCATGACCCAATCGTAGGCATCGATGAAATGACACATGAAAAAACGATACACCTCATCTGGGTGCGTCTCTGCTAAAAAGAAAAAATTACCCAAGAGCATTAGCCGTTCGATGTGATGTGCGTAGGCGTGTTGCTGCAGTTTCTGGCTCACATTTGCAAACAAAGACAAGTCGGAAAGCTGCTCCCAGTCTAAAGCGCGGTGGTGTTGCATGGCATTTTTAGTGCGTTGAACTACGCCCACTTTTTCGTACACGGCCCTGATGAACTCGCGCCAGCCTATGACCTGTCTTATGAATCCTTCAGCGCTTTCTATGGCAACCCGGCCATCGTGAAAAGCAGCCAACAC
>RDZL01000142.1 GCA_004295165.1 Flavobacteriia bacterium | reverse complement strand
AGTCAGGTAATAAAGGACTTTCCATGCTCGATGCCGTTTGCAAGGCAATAACGGCTCCCATGAACGTAGACATGAGCGCTACAATTGGCAAAGAATTGATGCCGATTTGCTCGATTTCTAGCAAGGTGTGTTTCCAGAAAAATCGCCAGCGGTCAGGTCTTGAAAAGACGACCCTGAGCATGAGGATGTATTGGCCAAACTGTTTGAGAAGATTCACTACGCTAAATTAAACATTATTTTTGTGGTCATGCAGTCTAAGCGACAACACTTCATTGATACCCTTCAAAAATTTGTGCCCGCAGCTTTTGCGACGTATTTAGCTGACTGTATTTTAGGCGCTGGCGTTCAGTTTAAAATTGTACCCGGCCGCAAAACAAAACTTGGTGATTTTCGAACGAGCCCCCTCCAAAGAAAACCAATTATCACCGTCAACGGCGACCTCAATCCGTATAGTTTTTTAATTACGTCCCTACACGAAATTGCCCACCTCGACACCTATCGTCAATACGGCTGGAAAGTACCTGCACACGGGCTCGAATGGAAAACCGCATTTAGACAGCGCCTCTTACCCATATTAGAAAGCCGCGCCTTGCCGCCAGAGCTACATCAGGTGCTCGAAAAAAGTTTTGTAAGACTCAAGGCTTCTAGCGGAGCCGACGTGCAACTGAGTCGGGTCTTGAAAACCTTTGATCAAAACGATGAAGTTACGTTGGAATCACTGCCCAAAAACACGCATTTTCTACTGAACAACAAACGCTTCATTAAAGGTGAACTCCGCAGAACTCGTTATCTTTGTACCGAATTTGGTACCCAGCGCATTTTTTTAATTCATGCTTTGGCTGCCATAACACCACTCTCACATGAATAGCAAACATACCTATGGCCTCATTATGGCTGGCGGCGTCGGAAGCCGTTTTTGGCCACTTTCTACTGCCGAAAACCCAAAACAATTTTTAGATGTCCTCGGCATCGGGAAGTCTTTGCTCCGACTCACTTTTGAGCGTTTGCAAAAATTTATTCCCGCAGAAAATATTTACATCCTCACCAACACTTCCTATGAAGCATTGGTACTCGAACAACTACCCGAACTCACCAGCAGCCAAGTTTTGTGCGAGCCTGAACGCAAAAACACGGCGCCCTGTATTGCCTATGCTGCCGCCAAAATCCAGGCCCTAGACCCCAATGCCACCTTACTGATTTCACCGGCAGATCACCTCATCATTAATGAGGCGCGCTTTGAAGAAATTATCCGGACCGCTTGGCACACCGCCCAAGAAGACAAACTTGTTACACTCGGCATAGAACCAACTAGGCCCGACACCGGCTATGGCTACATCGAATTTGAAAAAACAGCGCAAACCCAAAAAGGGAGCGCCTGCCCAGTACTACAATTTAGAGAGAAACCAAATCTAGCCACTGCCGAAGAATTCCTTCGCGCAGGCAACTTCTTTTGGAATGCCGGAATTTTTGTTTGGAAAGCAGCGGTAATTCTCGAGGCGCTAGCACAGTACCAAACCGATGTTCACAACATTTTTACTGCACAACCTGCCGTTTATGGCAGCACGCAAGAAAGCACTTTTCTAAAAGACGCCTTTGCCGCTTGTCCCGATATCTCCATTGACTTTGCCGTCATGGAAAAAGCGCAAAACGTCAGCATGGTATTGGCAGACTTCGACTGGAGCGACCTCGGTACTTGGGGCAGCCTCACTACCCACCTCAAAAAAGACGAACAGCAAAATTCTATTATTGGCCAAAACGTTTTTGCATTTGATTCGAACAACTGCTTGATCAATGTGCCAAAAGAAAAAACAGTCTTGCTAGATGGCCTCCAAGATTACATCGTTGTAGATACCACCGACAAATTAATGGTGCTCAAGCTCAGCAACGAACAAAAGCTCAAAGAATACCTCAAAGCAATGGGGCTTTAAAATTGTAGCAAACGATGGTAAAAATTCGAAATATCGAACTCGGCGATTTCCCGTTGCTCTTAGCACCCATGGAAGACGTCTCTGACCCGCCTTTCCGTGCGCTCTGCAAGCAATACGGCGCAGACCTCATGTACACCGAATTCATTTCGTCGGAAGGCCTCATCCGCGACGCCGCGAAAAGCCGTCAAAAGCTCGATATTTTTGAATACGAACGCCCCATCGGCATCCAAATTTTTGGTTCAGAAACCGAAAGTATGGTTCAATCTGCGCAAATCATCGAAGCCGTTCAGCCAGACCTCATCGACATCAACTACGGTTGCCCCGTTAAAAAAGTCACTTGCAAAGGTGCTGGTGCAGGCCTGCTTCAAGACATTCCAAAAATGGTTCGCCTCACCAAAGAAATTGTCAACGCCACAAAACTTCCGGTTACCGTCAAAACACGCTTAGGCTGGGACGACGACACCAAAAATGTGGTAGACGCCGCAGAAAGGCTACAAGATATTGGCATTGAGGCCATCTCTATTCATGGCCGCACCAGAAAGCAAATGTATAAAGGTGAAGCTGATTGGTCCTTGATTGCGGAGGTCAAGAATAACCCGCGTATGCACATCCCTGTTTTTGGCAATGGCGACATCGATAGCCCAGAAAAAGCACTCACTTATAAAAACCGCTATGGCGTTGATGGCGTCATGATTGGCCGCGCATCTATTGGCTACCCCTGGATTTTCAGAGAAATCAAGCATTATGTAGCTACCGGAGAAACACTTGCGGGTCCTACACTTGCCGAGCGCGTTTTGGCCTGCAGAGAACATTTACTCATGAGTATCAAGTGGAAAGGTCCGAAGTTAGGTATTGCCGAAATGAAGCGACACTACACCAATTATTTCAAAGGTATTTCACATTTCAAGGACTACCGAACAAGGTTGGTCACGACAGCAGAACTCGATGAAATTTTAGGCATCCTTTCTTATATCGAGGCACACCAAGACGAATTTATTTTTGCTTGATTTACACCTAATCCAAACCTGACTAAATTAATTTATTGCGCCTGAGGATAGATCTTACCGGCACCTGAAGACTGCCAAAGATTTCGTAACGCGTCAGTTTGTCGATTTTAAAGTAGTATTTGGTGCCTTTGTATTTCCAGAGTACTTGGTTTTGCTTGCTGCGCACTACGCGCGGCGAAGAAGCTGCTGAAAAGTATTGGTAATAAGGGCCAGATTTTTGGAAATGCAATAAGGGAGAAAACAAAAAGCGATAACCGTTTTCGTCTTCGCGCAAAAGGCCTTTTTGAGCCAATTTACCGATAAATTGGGGTCCTGATCGATTTAAGGAAGCCAGCACCGCAAATCCGGCAACGGTGTCGTAGCGCAAGCGCTCTACTTCTGTTTCGTTGAAGTCGTCGTCTAGAATTGTTTCAATGAAACGCACTTCTTGAATTTGCTTTCCACCTTCTTGATATACGAGATCGCCATTCCAGGCAGCCATAAAACGCTCAAATGGGAAACCAATTTTTCGACTCAGCTGAGCGAGTTGCACATAGACTGAATCTTGTTTTTGCTGCTTAAACTCCCGGACATCTAAATGGATGTCGATGAGGCGATCGGTCTGTAGGTCACTTTTGTAACTCAAGCCCGAACGCTTGAGCGAAAAATAGAGTGGCGTGCGCTTTTTGATATAACTCTTGAGGCGAAAACCAAGCGAATCGCTGTCGTGGGCAAACATAGCAGTCTGGATATCAAAGCGCTTCAATTTCGGCCAATTGGCATAAATCACAAGGTGTTCATTTTTGAACTGCTTTTGCTTGAGAAATTGCTTCCATACTTTTTGCTGCGAACCATAGTGCGCCGAGACCACTTGATTGAGCGTCCGAATAAAGTCGTTTCCTTGGTAAATGAGCGCGTAATCTTTGCCGTAATGCAAGAAAGACTGCTCTTCTTTGATGTAGTAAAATTTATTGCCTCCTACCAATGAGTCTTGTAAAGTAGCAAACTTAGACAAGCGCTCGATTCCTACTTGTACTTTTGAAGAGTCTGTCAGGCGGATCAGCGCACCCCAATTGCCATTTTCATTGGCAAAAAGATAAAGATTAGACTCCAAATCGATGCCATATTGCTTGCCTTGCCCCAAGAGAAACTCATAGGTGGTGAAGTCGCGCATAGAGAGTTTGTTGTACTGCAGCAGCGAATTGGTCTCTTTGGCGAGTTCTAAAATATTAGCCTTTGCTAAAAAATCGGCACTCGGGAGTCTGTCGAGTAAACGAGGCGACTTGGGTTGCTCAAACAAAAATGATTTGACAAACAAGACCAAACCCAAACTGCCGGCAATCAAGACGAGTGTCAGGAACTTGCGATACATTGCTTAAGGATTCAGTGTGTAGATGAGGTAGAGTGAATTCACAAGGTCGAGCAAATGTTTGCCAGTAGACTCTGCGCCTTCAAAAGTGTAACTCAATTTAAAGGTGGTGTGCTCAGTGTTGGTTTCAGATGAGGTCAGGATGAGTTGGCCCGACTTGCCTTTGAGCGATGAAATGATTTCAGCATTGCGCGGCGTAAGTACCTCTGTCGGGAAGCGATCAAGGGTTTTGGGGATGTCTACAGAACCATACATAAAGCCACTTTGGCGCGCTGCTTTGCGTTCCTTTTTACCCAAAGCACCTTTGCCATAGCCTTTTGGATGCAATCTAGCGAGGTCTTCGTCGTTGGTGAAAATCAGGAGCTTTCCTGTATTGAGGATGTAGAGCGGAGCCGCATCGAGAATGGCGTTGTCTATGCGCCAATAATTTTCGAAACGCTGAATGCGCGAGCTCAGGCGTGCCATATGCTTGAGTACCAACTCGGGTACATCCGCACGTGCGGTAGTAAAACCGAGTGTAAAAATGGGCATTTCAGCTTCTGCTTCAGTTTCGGTCTCTTGGTAAGCGAAGGTTTCTTCGTCGTAGGTGAATTCAATTTTTTTGGTTTTGACCTTTTTGATCCCGTTGAAGGTGCCAAACATACTGCCTTTGTAGGTGTCGAAAAGCGCTTCTTTGTTGATGAATTCATTGAGTAGCTCTAGTGTGAGCACATTCATGGCAATTTGGGCGTTTTTCTCGTCGCTGAGCAAAGGAAGCAAGACCTTATAAGCTTGCTCGTAGGCTTGCTCTAGGTTGATGTTATAAGTAAAATAAGCAGGGCTTTGCGCTGGGATGTAAGTCAATACGTTTTGATCAAACTTGGCATCGTTCATTTCGGCGTAGATACTCCCGAGAGCAGGTCCGTATTGGGCTTCCACTTCAAAATCGACTTTGTTGTCTCTCAAAAAGAGGTCTCCGAGAATAACATTTCCGGCATAGAGCTCCTGAATATCCTTGTAAAGCGTTGGTAAAACCGTCTGAAAATACCATAATCCTTCCGATTTATCGAGGTTTCGGGCGTTGTCAAGGTAGAAAACACCTTCGGCGTTGTGGGTGAGCTGGGCCGCAAAACGCGGATCAAAATTGTAGAGATTGACGCCTTTCACAAAGATTTCGTCGATAACGCGCGCTAACTCGGCTTGTTGAAGCATCACTTGGACGCTATCGCGGAGCTCGTAGTAATTTTTAACTGCCGGATTTTCGGTAGCCTCCGGAAATACATTGGTGTTGGGGTTGTCTTCGAAGGATTGTTCGTTGAGAATTTGTTCTTCTTGTGGTGCGGTTTCAAAAAAGTCAAAGGGCATTTCGTTGCCTCTAGCGTACCAAATGGAGTCAGTAACGGCATCGATGTGCTCCATGGTGGGCTCAATTCTAATGAGCAGCGCTTTGTCGTCTTTAATGAGCAATTGATTGAAGAAGGTACCGTAGATTTCTAGCCCGTTAAGTGGGCTTTGTACAACCTGAAAATCGTCGAAGACTTCGAATAAAGCCGTTTTGTCGGCAACGCCAAATGTAAAGCCCGTGAGCTCGTGGGTGTTGGATTTTCCGTAAAAAAGATTCAGGCGTTGATTGAAGTCTAGGCCGGCGTCTTTAAGCGTTTTGCCAGAAGTGGAGCCATCGAAAAGCTCTTGGTGTACCTCAGACATGAATTCGTAGTTCACGAGATCATCCATGGAGATTTTCTGTAACAAACTGATGTTATTGATACTGAAAACCGTGACGGCATCTTTGGGCAGCAATTGCTCTGATTGAATTTGCTTTAATTGGGCTTGGGCAGTGGCACCGAAGAGTGTGCATATTAGCAAACCCAGGACCATCTTGAAATGTTGACTCACGCGATAGAAATTATAGAACGAAGTTAAGCATAATCCGCGATTCTCATCTCGGTGTTAGTACAATTGTGTTGTCGAGCAAATGTTGGTTTTCTTTGAGCTCAAAGGTGTTGGTTCTGACCATGACAGCCATTTGATTTTTACTGAGTGTACCCAACTTGTTTTCAAAGGAGGCAACAGGTCTTTCAAAGCGCGCAATGGAAGTATAGACCCCTTCTTTGAGCTGCTCGGCATCTTCTAATTTGTAATTCTTGATTTGCTGTGTAACGTATGAAGGAATGCTGCGCACTAAGGTGTTGCCATCCCAGCTGAGCCAAAATTGATCGGCGGACGTCGTTAATTTTTCGTTAGATATTTGAGCGATGCTCAGTTTGATGCCGTCTTGAAGATTGCGGATACTACTGAAATCGCAGGAAAACTTAAAGATAAAATCGGTGTAGTTTTCTTCAACCAGTACATTTGATATACCGACTTGCGCATCCAAAATGCGTACAAATTCATTGATTTTTGCGCTAATTTGGGCCTTGCTTGGCACCGGCTTGCCATCTAGGCTGTCTAAGGCTAAAATGGAATTGACTTTGACCTTACTCTCGCTGAGGTTGATTTTATAACGGAGTGTCCCTGATCCATCATTATTGAGTGTAAGGTCATCCCAAATCTCAATACATGAGGTGAACAAACCAAGAATAAAGAGCAGGTATATAATTTTCATGTTTGAACGCTATGCAATTGTGATGCCAAAGTTAGTCAAATAAGCTGCGCTGTTCAGACGAAAAATTGCAAAATTTTTGGCTGACTTCTACTGCATTCGCATTGGGGCCTAGAATCACTTTTTTATTGATCTCCCAGGCCTCTAATTGAATGCTGTCTCGTTTGCTTATTTGATTCAAATCAAGCCGCCCATTTAACCAAACCTCTTCTTCATCCGCAGACAAAACAAGCGGCATGCGTTTTTTACTGTTGTGTATTTCTGCCATTAATGCATTGGCTTCTGTGGTCAGAATAGTAAAAGTTCGTTCAAAAGCACCTGTAGATGGATTGAGCCAAGTATCGTAAAGACCTGCGATGGAAAAAATAGGTTGTTTAATATCTTTGATAAAATAAGGAATCTTGAGCTTGCCTTGAGTTTTCCATTCAAAAAACCCTGTTGAAGGAACGAGGCAACGATTGGACTGAACTAAGTGTCGAAAAGATGCTTTTTCGGTACAAGATTCTATTCGGGCATTGAGGGTTTTAGCGGCAAAATCCATCCAATTTGAACCGCTGTACCAATTGGGCAGTAAACCCCAGCGCATTTGCTGTAGCGCTTCATCACTTGTAACCACCTGCCAGTTTGGAAATTGAAAACCCGAAGCGAAGTAATAACTCAACTCTATTGGTTTGCCGGGCACTAATTTCTTGTAGCGCTCTGAGAGTTGCTGGATTGTAGAAGTAGACGAATTACTGTAACACATCACCCAAATTTAAGCAAAAAAGAAAGCCACCCGAAGGTGGCTCTATATAGACATTTCTCGCTATCCGTTCAAACGGGAAGAAAGAAATGAAAAAGAGCCCGAAGGCTCTTGTATACATTACATCATGCCGGGCATGCCTCCACCCATGCCACCCATGGCAGCAGCTGGATTGGATTCTTCTGGTTCGTCGGCAATGACACACTCAGTGGTGAGTAGCATGGCGGCAATCGAAGAAGCATTTTCTACGGCAATACGCGTCACTTTGGTAGGATCGATGACGCCTGAAGCGTAAAGTTCTTCAAATTTGTCTGTGCGCGCATTGTAGCCGAAATCACCTTTGCCTTCGCGGACGCGTTGCACAACAATTGCGCCTTCGCCACCTGCATTGGCAATAATCTGACGCAACGGCTCCTCAGCAGCGCGTTTCACGATTTGAATTCCGGTCATTTCGTCTTCATTAGCACCTTTGAGGGTATCTAAAGTTTCGATCGCGCGGATCAAGGCAACGCCTCCTCCTGGCACAATACCTTCTTCAACAGCGGCACGTGTTGCGGCAAGGGCATCATCGACGCGGTCTTTCTTTTCTTTCATCTCTACTTCTGTTGGCGCACCTACGTAAAGTACTGCAACCCCGCCCGCTAATTTAGCCAAGCGCTCTTGCAATTTTTCGCGGTCGTAATCAGAGGTTGTTTGCTCGATTTGTGCACGAATTTGGCCTACTCTTGCTTGGATATCAGCTTTTTCGCCTTTTCCATTGACAATTGTAGTGTTGTCTTTGTCAATTTCGATTTTTTGTGCAGAACCGAGCATGTCCATAGTGACGTTATCTAGGGTCATGCCGCGGTCTTCAGAGACAACAACACCACCTGTAAGAATGGCGATATCTTCTAGCATCGCTTTGCGACGGTCACCAAAACCTGGCGCTTTCACAGCGGCAACTTTCAAAGAGCCGCGCAAACGGTTGACTACTAAGGTACCCAATGCTTCACCATCGACATCTTCAGCAATGATCAATAGCGACTTTCCGGCCTGAACAACTGGCTCCAAAATTGGAAGCAATTCTTTCATGCTAGAGATTTTTTTCTCCGAAATAAGGATCAAAGGATTTTCCATCTCGGTGATCATTTTTTCTGCATTGGTAACGAAGTAAGGAGAAAGGTAACCGCGATCAAACTGCATCCCTTCTACTGTTTTGACTTCCGTTTCTGTACCTTTCGCTTCTTCTACGGTAATAACGCCATCGTTGCCGACCACTTTCATGGCTTCTGCGATGAGTTTACCGATCGTTTCGTCGTTATTGGCAGAAATAGTGGCAATTTGTTCAATTTTACTGTTGTCGTTGCCAACTTGCTTCGAGATTTTGCGAAGGTTTGCAACTACTTCTGTCACAGCTTTGTCGATACCGCGTTTGAGGTCCATTGGATTGGCGCCTGCGGCTACGTTTTTGAGACCTGCAGTGACGATGGCTTGTGCCAAAACAGTTGCTGTAGTGGTTCCGTCGCCTGCGATATCTGCAGTTTTGGAAGCCACTTCTTTGACCATTTGTGCACCCATGTTTTCGATAGGATCTTTGAGCTCGATTTCTTTAGCGACGGTTACGCCGTCTTTGGTGACGTGCGGTGCGCCAAATTTTTTGCCGATGACCACATTGCGACCTTTAGGCCCAAGCGTCACTTTTACTGCATTTGCCAAAGCGTCAACTCCTTTTTTGAGTTTTTCGCGCGCTTCGACGTCAAAGAAAATTTCTTTTGCCATTTTGATTTAAAATTTAGATTAAAAAATACCGTAAATGTCTGATTCTCGCATGATGAGGAAGTTTTGCCCATCGATTTTGATTTCGGTTCCGGCGTATTGACCATAAAGAATGGAATCTCCGACTTTTACCGACATGGGCTCATCCTGCTTGCCAGACCCAGCCGCTACAACAGTACCGCGCAAGGGTTTTTCTTTTGCTGTGTCTGGAATGATGATTCCACTTGCTGTTTTTTGCTCTGCTGGCGCAGGTTCTACCAGAACTCTGTCTGCCAAAGGTTTGAAATTTACTGACATAAAAAATATTTTTAGTTGCCTCCCCTCCTTCGAAAAACATGCCAATTGCCGTTTTGCGTCAAAATTGCATAGAGGATAAAAAAAAATGTCAGTATGCGTGACATACTGACATTTTATATTGGTTAAAAGGTTGGTTATTGACCTTGGCTCTGACCTTGGTTTTGACCCTGACCTTGATTTGGTGCTTGTTGTTGGGTTTGCGGTGCAACTTGTTTTGGTGGCTTTGGTTGACTCAAAGAGATACCAAGGCTGAAAACAACGATAGCTGCGGCTAAGCCCCATGTAAGTTTGTCGATGAGTTCGTTGGTGCGTTGAACGCCGCCTAATTGAGAAGCCCCACCGAAATCAGCACTTAGGCCCCCACCTTTTGGGTTTTGAACATAAACAACGAGAATCAGCAATGCGCTGGCTACGATGATTAAAAAAGAAAGTATTCCTGTCATGATTAAGCGTTGAGGTTTTTCTTAAGTACTTTAATTTGATTTGCAAAGAAACTCTTTTTTTCCGGATTAAGCAAAATTAATTGCTCATAAACCCCAATTGCTTTGCCTACTGCGCCTTGCATCGCGTATATTTTGGCTAAGGTTTCCGAAACAGGTATTTGATCGGAACTTAAACTCTCTTTGGCTTTTTTGGCCGGCGAATAAAAATCTTGCTTGGGTTTGGCAATGCTGAGGTACTCCTTTTGCTGCTCTTCATCGACCTCTTCTGCATGATGTAACCATTGCGAAAAAGTAAAGCGTTCAGTTGGAGAGATGACTTGTGTTGGCGTTTGCACTTTTTGCTCAAGCGCTGCTGAGACACTTGGTTCGTAAGCTTGTTCGTCAAGGGTTTTAAGCTCTTCGGTATAAGTAATGTCGACGTAAGCCGAGTTGATGAGACTTGCGCGCAACATTTGATCGAGCTCATCGGGAGCTGACTCTTTTTCTATGGCCTCTTCCTCAAGAGGGCTTTTTTCTTGTTCTGGAACTCGAATATCTTCAACGACCTTTTCTACTGAAACTTGAATTTCTTGAACAGCATTTTCTGGTGAAACTTGAACAAGTTCTGTCTCTTGTTGCAGGCGCTCATTGAGCAATTCGTAGAGCACAACTCGGTTCTGAATGGCAAAAGCCTTTTGATCAAGGGCTTTGGCGAGCCGAACATCTTGTTCTTTGGCGAGCGTTTTGAGGTAAAGGATCGAGAAGCTTGTGGCGTAGGGGTATGTGGCCTGAAGGTCTTCTAGGTCAGACAAATAAGTACCCGAACAATGGGACGGATTGGCAATTTGTAAATGAAGTTGTTCTTTACTTAACACAGTGCTAATTTACCAATTACTGTACAACTTATTGATGAGGTCTTGGACCATTTGGGCAGAAATCTCTGCAAACAGTTTTTGCTCGACATCGGCCAAATTACTCGAAGAGGAGAAATCGGCAAAACGGGTGCTCACCAGTTGCCATTCTTCTTCTTTTGGCGCTTTGATTTTGATCTTGAGCGCAAGGGTCATGGTGAGTCTGTTGCTGCTGGCGTTATCTGCGCCTTGTATGGCAACGGGCTGTACCTGATAGCCCGTAATGGCGCCTTCGATGTTCACCTCTCCTGCGCCTTGTTTGGTATTGAGCACCAGACGTGTGTTGTTCTGCACGCCATCTTTGAGTTGTTCGGTGAGTAAAGGTGCAAAAGAAAGCGGGCAATTGGGCGCGGTATTTTCTAGATTTTGAATGGTAAAACTGACCCATTCAGGCGCCATGCCACCGCTGTCTCGAAAGGAAAAACTCTCGGGCCAACAGGCGCTTAGGGTACAGGCCACTAAAATAAAGTAGATCCAGCGCCTCATTCTGCTAACTGAAATTCTTTGATTTTGCGATAGAGCGTGCGCTCCGAGATACCGAGTTCTTGGGCCGCATATTTGCGCTTGCCGCGGTGCTTTTCCAACGCTTTTTGAATGAGTTCGCGCTCGCGGTCTTCTAGGCTCAAGGATTCTTCGAGTTCTATGTGTGCCTCGTATTCGTCGAGATCGGGTGTTCGGGGTACAGCAGGGAGCTCGACATGCACACTCGGAGCTGGCAATATGCGTGTTGGGTTGCTAGGCTCTTCGTAAACTTCTTGATAAAGTCTAGAAACAGCTGCAGACTGATCTGCACTTAAATTGATGTTTTGAGTGCCGCTTGCGATGTCGATGACTAATTTTTTGAGCTCGGTGAGGTCTTTTTTCATGTCAAAAAGAAATTTGTACATGAGTTCTCGTTCCGAGATAGCATCTTGACTTTGGTCGTTGAGCTGCAGGCCACTGCTCTTTTCAGTGATGGGCGTCAGGTAGGCATTGAGCGTAATTGGGTCAATTTGGCGCGACGTTTCAATGACGGAAAGCTGCTCGACTAAATTTTTGAGCTGGCGGATATTACCGGGCCAAGGATAACTGAGCAGAAGTTCGACAGCGGCTTCGGTCAATTTGATGGCCGGCATGCGGTATTTGTCGGCAAAGTCGTTGGCAAATTTTCTAAAAAGCAAATGGATGTCTTCGGCACGCTGGCGCAAGGCAGGCAAAGGAATCGGGACGGTGCTAAGGCGGTAATATAAATCTTCGCGGAATTTGCCAGATGCAATCGCCTTTTGCATGTTTTCATTGGTGGCAGCCACAACGCGCACATTGGTTTTGAGCGGCTTAGACGAGCCCACCCGAATGTATTCGCCGGTTTCTAGCACGCGTAGCAAACGCACTTGTGTCTGCATGGGAAGTTCGGCCACCTCATCCAAAAAGATGGTGCCGCCGTTGGCGACTTCAAAATAGCCTTGTCGACTTCCTTGCGCGCCGGTGAAAGATCCTTTTTCGTGTCCAAACAATTCGGAATCAATGGTGCCTTCTGGAATAGCGCCGCAGTTGACCGCGATGTATTCGCCGTGTTTGCGCGCACTGAGCTGGTGAATGACCTGTGGGATGATTTCTTTACCGGTTCCGCTCTCGCCAGTTACGAGCACTGAGATATCGGTTGGGGCCACTTGCATGGCGATTTCCAAGGCACGATTGAGCAAAGGTGCTGAGCCAATGATGCCGAATCTTTGCTTGATTTGCTGAACATCCATGTTGTTGAACTCGTATTTATAATTCAATTTCGCCAATCAAAGTGGCTGAAGTGCAGTCTTTGATGCGGACATTCACGTAGTCTCCTTTTTCGAAATGGAGTTTCGGGAAAACGACCATGACGTTGCTGCCCGTGCGGCCACAGAGCTGCTCCTCAGATCTTTTGGATTTGCCTTCGATCAATACTTTTTGAACAGTGCCTAGCATGCGCTGATTGGAGGCTAGCGAATGTGCCAATTGCTTCTCGATGATTTCATTGAGGCGACGACCCTTGACTTCTTCTGGAACATCGTCGGCGAAACGGCGCTCTGCCAGCGTTTTTGGCCGTTCAGAGTACTTGAACATATAGGCAAAATCGTATTGCACCAAATCCATAAGGCTAAGGGTGTCTTGGTGCTCTTCTTCGGTCTCGCCACAAAAACCAGTGATGATGTCCGTAGAGATCGCGCAGCCAGGAATAATGCGTTTGATGGCCGAAATGCGCTCGAGGTACCACTCGCGGGAATAGCCGCGGTTCATGCGGTAGAGTACGTCTGTATGGCCCGATTGTACTGGCAAGTGAATGTAAGGACAAATATTTTCGTGTTTGGCCATTATTTCTAAGACCTCATCGGTCATGTCTTTTGGATGTGAGGTGCTGAAGCGTACGCGCAACAAAGGCGATACCTGAGCCACCATTTCCATGAGTTGCGCAAAATTAGTAGTAGGTTCGTTGGGATTCTTGATTTCGCCTTTTGAGCTGATGTTCCAACGGTAAGAATCTACGTTTTGACCCAATAAAGTCACTTCGCGGTATCCTTTGTCAAATAGGTCTTGACACTCCGCTACAATTGTTTGCGGGTCGCGAGAGCGCTCTCTGCCGCGGGTAAACGGCACAACGCAAAACGAACACATGTTGTCGCAGCCGCGCATGATGGTCACGAACGCAGCAATGCCGCCTAAATCAAGGCGCACCGGTGAGATATCGGCGTAGGTTTCGTCGCGAGAAAGCAATACGTTGACCGCTTTTTGTCCGGTACCTACTTCGTCAATGAGGTTGGGAAGGTCGCGGTAGGCATCTGGGCCAGCCACTAAATCGACTAATTTTTCTTCTTCGAGTAAATTCTTTTTGAGGCGCTCAGCCATACAACCTAAAATACCCACCACCAACTCATGGTTGCGTTCTTTTTTGATTTTGAACTCGGTGAGGCGATTGCGCACTCGCTGCTCTGCGTTTTCGCGAATGGAGCAAGTGTTGAGCAAAATGACATCTGCGTCGTCGATGTTGCGGGTAGTTTGGTAACCCTCATCGGAAAGGATGGAAGCCACAACCTCGCTATCCGAGAAATTCATCTGGCAGCCGTAACTTTCTAAATATAATTTTTTGGCGTCTGGATTGGCCTGAGTTGGCAAATCGAGGGCGGTGCCTTGCAGTGCTTCGTCTATCACTTTGTTTTCGTATTCCATCGTTTTTCTTGAACTGCAAAAATAGGGCAAATTCAAACTACTGACAAATTGGCAGCACATGAAGTTGCGAAACCCAAAAAAAATATAACCATAGGTTAAAGAAAAATCCGCAGAAAAATGCAACAAACAAGTTGAGCTATGAACTGTTTTCCTTTTACATTTGTCCCCAAAATCTCCTTATGGCTAAAAATCTTGTTATCGTCGAGTCTCCTGCAAAAGCAAAAACCATCGAGGGCTACCTCGGTAAAGACTACATTGTGAAGTCGAGTTATGGCCACGTCAGAGACCTCGCCAAAAAAGGCATTGCAATTGACATTGACGCAAGTTTTGCACCGCAATACGAAGTGAGCCCAGACAAAAAACAAGTTGTTGCAGAGCTCAAAAAATTAGCCAAGGCAGCCGACACCGTATGGCTCGCAACCGATGAAGACCGCGAAGGAGAAGCCATATCTTGGCACTTATACGAAACGCTAGACCTCAAGAAAAAAGATACCAAGCGCATCACTTTCAACGAAATTACCAAAACGGCCGTCACACGCGCCATCGAAAACCCAAGGCAGATCAATCAAGAGCTCGTCGATGCACAACAAGCACGCCGTGTGCTAGACCGCATCGTTGGTTTTGAACTCTCTCCAGTGCTTTGGAAAAAAGTGCGTCCGAGCTTGTCCGCAGGTCGCGTGCAGTCAGTAGCAGTGCGCTTAATTGTAGAGCGCGAACGCGAAATCAACGCCTTCAATACCGAAGGGTTTTACCGTGTGCAAGGGCAATTTTTAGCTCAAAACGGTATGCTCAATGCGGAGCTCAACCAACAACTTTCCGATAAAAAAGCGGCGCTACAACTTTTGACAGAAGCGCAAAATACCCAATTTAGTGTAGAAGACGTTCAGCAAAAACCAGCTACAAAAAGTCCAGCAGCGCCCTTCACCACTTCTACCCTCCAACAAGAGGCCAGCTTGAAACTCGGTTTTTCGGTAAGCAAAACAATGAGCGTGGCCCAAAGACTTTACGAAGCAGGTCACATCACCTACATGCGTACCGACTCCGTCAATTTATCACAAACTGCAATTGACGCTGCAAAAAGCGCCATTATCAGTGCTTACGGAGAAGCTTACTCCAAACCCACCAAATACAGCACCAAAAGTGCGGGCGCACAAGAAGCCCACGAAGCCATTCGCCCCACAGACTTTACACGCCCGAATATCCAAGCAGAACGCGACGAAGAACGTTTGTACGAACTCATTTGGAAGCGAGGTATAGCCAGTCAGATGGCTCATGCGCAACTCGAAAGAACGACCATTAAAATCAAAGGCTTGAGCAGCCCGTTTTATTTTCAAGCTAAAGGCGAAGTCTTGATTTTTGACGGCTTTTTGAAGGTTTATTTAGCGTCTAGTCTCGAAGATGAACTCGATGAAAACAACGAAACAGAAGGGCTCTTGCCTAAAGTTGCTGTTGGCGAAACCTTAACAATCCAACAAAGTACTGCTACCGAGCGTTTCAGTCGCCCGCCGTCGCGCTACGTTGAGGCTTCTTTGGTTAAAAAACTTGAAGAATTAGGCATCGGCCGACCGTCTACTTATGCCCCAACAATTTCTACCATTCAAAAGCGCAACTATGTTGAAAAGCAAGAGCGCGAAGGCGCTATTCGCAAATATGCGCAACTTATTTTGGATCCGAACGGCATACAAGAAGTAGAAAAATCTGAAACAACAGGTAAAGAGAAAAACAAGCTCTCCCCTACCGATATCGGCATTGTGGTCACGGACTTTTTGGTGTCCAACTTTGAACAAATCCTCGATTATCAGTTTACGGCAAAAGTGGAGGCCTCTTTTGACGAAATCGCCAGCGGACAACTCAACTGGACAGACATGCTACAATCTTTTTATGGTCCTTTTCATTCGACCGTAGAAAACACCCTCGAACACTCCGAAAGAGCCACTGGCGAGCGCGAACTCGGCACAGATCCAAAAAGCGGACGCAAAATCATTGCCCGCATTGGTCGCTTTGGACCAATGATCCAAATTGGCGACGAAAAATCGGACGGCCTCAAACCTCAATTTGCCTCTCTACAGGGCAACCAATCGATCAACAACATTACGCTAGAAGAAGCGCTCAAACTTTTTGAAATGCCAAAAGTACTTGGCGAACACAACGGCGAAGTAGTACGCGTCAATATTGGTCGCTTTGGTCCTTATGTACAAGTTGGCAAGCGTTTTAGCTCCATCCCGAAAGAAGAAGACCCGATGTCCATGAGCTTTGAACGCGCAATTGAGTTGGATACACTCAAGCAAGAGGAAGCCGCAAAAGCGCTCATCAAAACCTTTGACGAGAACCCAGATGTACAGTTGCTCAATGGCCGCTATGGCGCTTACCTCAAGATTGGCAAAGACAACTTTAAACTTCCAAAAGACTGCAAACCAGAAACTTTGAGTTTGGCCGAGTGCATGGAAATTGCAGCAAATCAGCCAGCAAAAAGTGCAAAAAAACGTCCGATTCGAAAAAAATAACTATTATTGATTGAAAAATATCAAATGAACGGCAGTGTCAACAAAGTTATTTTAATCGGAAACCTGGGCAAAGATCCAGACGTCCGACGTTTAGAAAATGGTGCGGTTGTAGCGTCATTTCCACTGGCTACCTCAGAAAATTACACCGACAAACAAAGCGGTGAGAAGAAAGAAATCACAGATTGGCACGACATCGTTCTTTGGCGTGGCCTTGCCGAAGTAGCAGATAAATACCTACGCAAAGGCAGCAAAATTTATGTCGAGGGCAAGCTTAAAAAAAGATCCTGGACAGACAAAGAAGGGCAAATGCGCTATGCAACAGAAGTTGTGGGCGACGAGCTCACTATCCTGACCCGCGCCGAACAAACCGAACGCCCGAACAACTACGGCAACGAAGGAAAACCCAATAACCCTACACCCATGAGCGGCTTGGCTTCAGATACAGCCGACGACCTCCCCTTTTAAACCATGAACTCAGCCATAGAACCTCCGAGTCTCGAAGCATCGCTTTTTGATTTTCATTTCCAAATTAGCGATGCAAGCTATCTATACCTCTTGATCATTTTTTTGCTGCTCATGCTTTCCGCTTTTGCTTCGGGCTCAGAAAGTGCTTACTTTTCGTTAAAGCCCAAAGACAACGCAGCCATAAAAGCCAATCCGTCGGCACGGGCCAAACTCATTTTGACGCTGTTGTCCAAGCCGCAAGAGCTCTTGGCTACCATTCTCATCTTCAACAATTTTGTCAATGTTGGCGTCGTGATTTTATCGTCTTTTGTCCTCAACGACATCTTTCCGCCACAGGGCCAATTTGCACCATGGCGTTTTGTCATTGAGGTAATTGGCATTACGCTCTTGATATTGTTGTTTGGGGAAGTCATTCCTAAGATTTTTGCCAATCGCAACGCTTTAAAAGTCAGTTTGCTCGCAGCTTATCCGCTGCGCTTTATTAGCAAAATGCCGCCGATTTCTTGGCTCAAGCAGATATTAGTTTGGGGCACGAACTTCATCCAAAAATTGGGCAATAAAAGTGCCACCATCGATCAAAACGAACTCGAACAAGCCGTTGCGCTCACCAAAACAGATGGCGGTTCAATTGAAGAGCACAAAATCCTGGAGGGCATTGTTCGCTTCGGCAAAACCGAAGCCTCAGAAATCATGACGCCTCGCGTAGAGGTGGAAGACATCGATGCCGAAGACGATTTTTCGATGGTCTTGAATAAAATTATCGAGGTTGGCTATTCCCGTATTCCCGTTTTTAGCGAGAGCCCCGACAACATCATTGGCATTCTCTACATCAAAGATTTGTTGCATCATTTAGAGCAACCCGCCAATTTTGACTGGGCTCAGGTCTTGAGAAAACCCTATTTTGTGCCGGAAAACAAAAAAATCAATGACCTCCTGCAAGAATTTCGCAATATGAAAATGCACATGGCGGTGGTCGTGGACGAATACGGCGGTGCAAGTGGCATCATTACCCTTGAAGATATCCTCGAAGAAATTGTAGGCGACATCACCGATGAATTCGACGACACTGAAATTCAGTACACCAAACAGGCAGACAACATCTTTTTGTTCGAAGGCCGCACCTCGCTCAATGACTTACTCAAAATCATTGGAGAGCAGCACGAAAACACCATTGAAGATGCCCGCGGCGAAGCCGAAACCCTAGGAGGACTCGTTATTGAAGTTGCCGGCAGGATCCTCAAAAACAATGAATACATCGTGTTGGGGCCGCTCAAACTGATCGTCGAATCTTCCGACAAAAAACGCGTTAAATCTGTAAAAGTCTGCATAGATGAAAATTAAACTCCTCTTCTTTTACCTCGGTTTATTGCTCCTCACTGCCTGTGGCGCACCAGACCCTGTTCCGAAACCAAGTACTTTTTTGCGCACTGAATTCCCTGCGCATGCCTACCGAAATTATATCAGCCCGAACAATTTCAAATTCAAGTTGGCCAATTCTTTTATGCCAAAGAAGTTTGAGCAATCCAAGAACAATTACAGCGTGCAAGAAATCGATTTAGGTCCGCTCAACGGCACCTTATTCTTGTATTACCTGCGCTTTCCTTCTAAAGACTCTTTACCTGAAATCATCAATTTTGCCAACGACAAAGTAGATGAACATAAAATTATGGCCGATAAAATTGACTTTGAGCAAATCATGGCACCTCAAAAGCGCGTATACGGCACGTTCTTCGAACTCAAAGGCAATGTAGCTACCAATTTCCAGTTTTACCTCACGGACTCTACCCAACACTTTCTGCGCGGAGAGGTCTTGCTCAATTGTAGGCCCAATTACGACTCACTGCGGCCAACGTTGCAATACCTGAAGTCCGATTTACAAGAACTCGTGCACAGTTTTAAATGGAAATAAGCGGCAATAACAGGGTCGTCATCGCTTTTGGCTCTAATTTAGGGGACAGAGAAGCGAACATACAACAAGCCATCGACGCACTTTCACAAACTTGTGGAAAAGTTGTTCAGGTCTCTCCATACTACCGCAGTGCGCCGCAAGGATTTATTTCGGACAATGAATTTGTAAACGGGTGTCTGCTCTTGCTCACTGACTTGAACCCACACACACTTTTAAAAGCATTACAGGCCATCGAAAAAACATTGGGGCGCGTGAAGCACTCAGCGCACTACGAAGACCGCTGCATAGACCTCGACATCATCTTTTATGAAAGTCTTTGCATCCAAAGTCCTGAATTACAGATACCTCACCCACATTATCAAGACCGAGAATTTGTCTTGATCCCACTCCAATCCTTGGACTTAGACTTTAATCCGTTTTAATTTTACAAAATTCAAGTTCTTCGACCCAAAAAATAAGGATATCAAATTTATTCCCTAATTTTGCAAGGAATCATAAAAATTGAACTCATGAATTTCACTCGCTTAAACGGAACCTTACTCATCGGAACTGCGGCGTTTTTTGTTGCATCTTGCGACCTCGTTAAAGACATCACCTACACAGTGAATCCGAATCCCTTAGAAATGCACGGAGATTCCGTGAAAGTAAGTATCACCGTAAATGTTCCTGAGAAAGGCATTCAAAAAAAGGCGAAAGCTGAAATCACTCCAAAAATTGGCGCAACTGCTGTTGGTACTTGGTACGTGAACGGTTCTAAAGTTACCGGAAACGGCACTACCATCGATTTCAAAACCGGCGGCACTGCAACATTCGAACAAACATTGGCCTACGATCCATCAATGGAAGCCGCTGATTTAATCATCACAGGTAAGCTTTACAAGCAAACCAAAGAAAAAGGCGCGTTGCCAGAAACCAAAATTGCCGACGCTACCATCATTACCCCATACCTCGTTGACAAAACTTTTAAAGTACTCACTGAGCAAGATGCATTGGTTCGTCAGTTTGACAAAACCACAACAGCTACTTTCAACTTTGAAAAAGGAAAATCTGATATTCGCGCCAACGAAGTCAAAGACCAAGACATCCTCGCTTTAGTGGCTTGGATGCAAGCAGCTCAAACCAATCCTAAAATCAAAATAACAGGTATCGAAATCAACGGTTATGCATCGCCAGATGGTGAAGTTGTCAAAAACGACGACCTTTCTTCTGACCGTACGGTTGCAGCGCGCAAGGCCCTCACCGAACTCATGAAAAAAGCCAAACTTACAGCCTACGCCGATACCAGCGCTTATGCTTTGGCTAAATTTGGCGAAGACTTCGAAGGTTTCAAAAGCCAACTCGCTGCCACTACTACAATTCCTGAGGCAGACAAAAACTTGTTTATCCGCATCCTCGAAATGACCAAAGACGCCGAACAACGCGAAAAAGACATGGTCAATCTTGGTAAAGCCTACACAGAACTTGAGCGCGATGTATTTCCTATGATCCGACGTGCAGTTGTAGTAGTGAAGTATACCGAATTCGGCCTTACCGACGACGAACTCCGTGCAGCTAGCGTTCAAAACCCGAACTCACTATCTATTGAAGAGTTATTGTTTACTGCAGGCAAACTCACCACCGACCAAAACGAAAAAGCACGCATCTACGCAATTGCAGCAGCAAACTACGCCACTGACCACCGTGCGCACACCAATCTTGGTGCTGCACTTTTTGAACTTGGCAACACCAAAGACGCCGCAAAATCTTTCAAAAAAGCCAACGAGCTCAAAGATATTCCGGTTACCAAGAACAACTTGGCAGCGAGCCTAATTCTTGAAGGCAACCGCGCAGCTGCGAAAAAACTCATCAGTGCTTCCAAAACAAGCGTTTACAACTACAACCAGGCTATCTTAGACATCATGGATGGCAACTACGCTGCTGCTGATAAAAACCTCACACAAGATTCATACAACAAAGTACTTGTACTTATCTTGAACAACAAACTAGATGCAGCTAAAAAAGCAAGCGCTGGCCTAACAGAAACAGCAGAACTTGCTTACCTCAAAGCAATTATTGAGGCAAGAAGCGGTGCAAGCGCCGACGCAGTAGTTGCTCAATTGAAAACAGCCATTGCTAAAAATGCTGCACTCAAAGAAAAAGCAAGCAAAGACCGCGAGTTTATCAAATTAATGAACGATGCAACTTTCATCGATTTAGTGAAATAAGCCGCTCCTTCAAACCCTATTAAAATCCTGAATTCGTTCGGGATTTTTTTTTGAAAAAAAGTAAGACAGAAAGCCAACCTTTATCACTAAATTTGAGACTCTAAAATAAAAAAAGATGGACAGCAACGAATTTCGCAAATACGCCACCAAACACATGGGCATCAGCAGCATGAACGTGGATCACTATATCGAGTCTTCCATGACTCCCTACATCATCGAAGAGCGCCCCTTGAACATGACGCAAATGGATGTTTTTTCGCGCCTCATGATGGACCGCATTATTTTTCTAGGTACGGGCATCAATGACCAAGTGGCCAACATCATCAATGCGCAGCTCTTGTTTTTAGAGTCTGTTGACGCCAAAAAAGACATTCAGATTTACCTCAACTCTCCAGGTGGTTCTGTTTATGCAGGCTTGGGTATTTACGATACCATGCAGTACATCAGACCTGACGTTGCAACTATTTGCACAGGCATGGCTGCTTCTATGGGTGCTGTACTGCTTTGTGCCGGAGCAGAAGGCAAACGCAGTGCACTCAAGCATTCGCGCGTCATGATCCACCAACCATTAGGTGGTGCACAAGGCCAAGCTTCAGACATCGAAATTACCGCCCGCGAGATCCAAAAGTTGAAAAAAGAACTTTACGATATCATTGCCACGCACTCCAAACAAGACTTCGACAAAGTATGGGCCGACTCCGACCGCGACTACTGGATGACCTCCGAAGAAGCGAAAGCTTACGGAATGGTCGATGAAGTCTTATTGCGCAATCCAAAATAACACATGGCTAAAAAAGAAACAACTTGTTCATTTTGCGGCTCACCGCGCTCTGGCGTCAATATGCTGATTGCCGGTATCAACGGGCATATCTGCGACTCCTGCGCCAACCAAGCCAGTAAAATTGTACAAGAAGAACTCACCCTTTCTCCAAGCGCAACCAGCACCGCGTTTCAGGGGCTCAATTTGCTTAAGCCACAAGAAATCAAGGCGCATCTCGATCAATATGTCATTGGTCAGCAAGACGCCAAAAAAGTATTAGCTGTAGCGGTCTATAACCACTTCAAAAGACTCAAGCAAAAAACCACCGAAAATGAAGTCGAGATTGAAAAATCAAACGTCATTCTCGTTGGCCGCACGGGTACAGGAAAAACCTTGCTTGCCAAGTCGATAGCAAAGCTACTCAACGTGCCATTTTGCATTGCAGATGCCACCGTTCTCACGGAAGCTGGTTATGTAGGCGAAGATGTCGAAAGCATCCTCTCTCGCCTTTTACAAGCCGCAGACTACAACGTGGAAAACGCTCAAATGGGTATTGTTTTCATCGATGAAGTCGATAAAATTGCCCGCAAGAACGACAACCCAAGCATTACACGCGATGTATCTGGCGAAGGCGTGCAACAAGCCTTGCTCAAGTTGCTAGAAGGCGCTACGGTCAATGTGCCACCTCAAGGCGGACGCAAGCACCCAGAGCAAAAAATGATTTCCATCGATACCAAAAATATCTTGTTTATCTGTGGTGGCGCCTTTGATGGCATCGAAAGACTCATTGCCAACCGCGTGAACAGACAAACCATTGGTTTTTCATCCGCAGACGAGCAGAGCATAGAGCAAGACTCCCTGCTCAAATACATCACCCCAACCGATATCCGCAACTTTGGTCTCATCCCGGAGCTCATCGGTCGTTTTCCTGTGCTCACCTATCTTGAGCCACTTAAAGAAGCTGACCTCAAACGCATCCTTACCGAACCTAAAAACGCCTTGGTGAAGCAATACACCAAGTTATTTGATATCGATGGCGTGAAACTAGAGTTCGATCAAGAAGTGCTCGATTTTATCGTACAAAAAGCCATGGAATTTGGTTTGGGCGCCCGAGGCTTGCGCTCCATTTGCGAGGCCATCCTGACCGACGCCATGTTCGATTTGCCGAGTTCTTCCAAAAAATCTTTATCCGTCAATCTAGACTACGCCACACAACAATTTGGCAAATCAAAAATTGCAACACTTAAAGTAGCATAAGCATTTGTAGTTTCTGACTTATTTGTAATTTTGCTAATTGTAAAAATGACACTATGAAAACCCTACAGTTCAGAGAAGCCCTTAGAGAAGCCATGTCCGAAGAAATGCGCAGAGATGAAAACGTATTTTTGCTCGGAGAAGAAGTTGCCGAATACAACGGTGCTTACAAAGTATCTCAAGGGATACTCGATGAATTCGGTCCAAAACGCATAATATACACGCCTATTGCCGAGCTTCGTTTTTCCGGTATCGCTGTTGGTGCAGCCATGAACGGCTTGCGCCCAATTGTTGAGTTCATGACCTGGAACCTCGCTAT
>RDZL01000060.1 GCA_004295165.1 Flavobacteriia bacterium | reverse complement strand
AGTTTTGCCAGAACTCGATCAAAGTTCCTTCTATGACCACGAAATCATCGGATTCAAGGTCTTTGATGCCCAACGCGGCGCCATCGGTATGGTAGCCGACGTCATTGACATGACAGCCAATCCTTTGTTGCAACTAGACTTCAATGGTACCGAAATCTTGGTGCCTATTTTTGATGGGCTCATCCAAAAAGTATTGCGCAAAAAAAAGGAGCTCTATATCAAAGCTCCTGAAGGTCTGATTGATCTTTACCTGACTACTTAGTCATTAGCCCCATTGCAATTTTCATGCGAATGATTTTCTTGGCTGCAGCATCGACCTGTGCTCTGAATGCGGCGTCTTTGCGGTAATGCGCTAAGATTTCTGCGTGTGCCTTCTTGGCATCTACAGGCATCAGAATGATATCACAACCTGCGGCAACTGCTTTGTAGGCAGCTTCAGGTACAGAAACCACACCGCCCATATTCATGGCATCGGTTACGATGAGTCCTTTGTAGCCCATTTCGTTTTTGAGCAAGTCCGTAACAATCGCTTTGGAGCAAGTAGAAGGGAGGCCATTGGTATTGTATTTCGGATTGTTTTGCACGGCAATATGCGCCACCATAATAGATAGCACACCTTGCGCAATGAGAGGTGGGTAGTTCTGAATTTCTTTGAGTTCGCCATCGATGACTTGCAGTGCTTTATGGGTGTCGCCAGAAACCAAGCCGTGACCTGGGAAGTGCTTAGCGGTGGCAATAATGCCTTGCGCTTGCGTTTCTTCAATAAAAGCGCCTGACCAAGGAATGATGTTCGCTGGCACGGCGCCAAAACTTCTGAAACCGACTGTAGCGTTCGGAGACATATCTACAACAGGCGAGAAATTGTAATTGATGCCAATGTCATTAAGGTCTTTGGAGATGGTTTGAGCACAAGTGCGCACTTCTTCAATGGACTGCATTTCATTGGCTTTCTTGACGAGCGTAGAGCCTGCAATTTTGCGGTTAACCAAACTTGGCTCAGCATCGGCGCTGTATAAGAAAGGTATATTTCCATAGGCCTTGTTTTGCTTTTCAAAATCGGCAATCCAAGATGTGAAACCTTCTTTGGTGCCGTTGAGCATGAGTACGCCGCCAATGATGCGGTCTTTGATGTGTTGGTCTATGGTTGCTTTTTCTTGACCCAAACGCCCAACAGCAGGCATAATGAGTTGTGCTACAATGGCGGTGTCGTCTAGACTTGCAAACACTTTGTCTACGGCGGCATCTAAATCTTTGTTTTCTTTTAAGAAATCTTGCAATTCAAATTGGGTTTGAACTTGCACAACTTCGCGTTTACGCGCCTCTTTTTGAGGAGCTTGTGCACAACTATTAAAGAGCAATCCGATGCTCAGGACACTTAAAATCTGTAACTTCATACTTCAAAGATAGTATTTTACAACTTATTCTGACTTTTATACGACTTAAACAAAACTCAATTTATGCTTCGTTTCCAATTTCTTTTTCTTTGCTTTGCATCCTTTTTTTGCGCAACACTACAGGCACAAAATTTCTACAACCGCGACACCATCCAAGTCATTGAAATTTTCTTTTCTTTCACCAACTGGGATGCCCAACTAGATGCCAACGAAGCCACCGAAACTTATATTTACGCCGATTCCGTGCGCATCAATGGCATTTCTTTTGACTCTTGCGGCATTCGCTACAAAGGAAATAGCTCTTACAGCCCGAATAACCAAAAGAATCCGCTGCGCATCGAGCTCAACACCATTAAGGTGAACCAAGACTACCACGGCATCAAGGACATCAAGCTTTCCAATTGCTACAAAGACCCCTCCATGATCCGAGAAATCCTCTCCTACCAAATTCTGGAGCAATACATGGACTGCCCAAGTTCCAATTTTGCACGTGTATATATCAATGGGCAATATCGAGGTGTATATACCAACAACGAAGCCATCTCTGACGACTTCAATCAAGTCCATTATTATGCCGACGACACCTACTTCAAATGTAACCCGGTAGGCGGGGCAGGGCCTGGGGCAACAGTTAGCCCCGATTTGAAATACCTAGGCGCCGACAGCAGTGCGTATTTCAATGGTTACGAACTGCAATCAACAATTGGTTGGAACCGCTTGGTTGCCCTTTGCAACACGCTCAACAACGATTTTCAAAACATCGAAGGCATGCTCGATATCGACCGCGCGATCTGGATGCTCGCTTTCAATAACGTATTGGTCAATCTAGATTCTTATAGCGGCGCTTTTCGCCAAAACTATTACCTCAGTTGGGATATCAACGGTCGTTTCGTCCCGACGGTCTGGGATGTCAACATGAGTTTTGGTGGTTTTCCAGGTGGTACAGGTTCAGGTACCACAACACCAACAAGTCTTGATCCGTTCTCGAATGCCACTTCAAACAACCATCCGTTGATCAAGCAGATCATGGCCAATCCGCTTTACAAGCGCATGTATATGGCACACGTGCGTACTATGGTTCAAGAAATGTTTGCCAGTGGCCAGTACGAAACATGGGCGCAAAACCTCATGGCGCTTGCCGATTCTTCCATTCAGGCAGACCCCTATAAATTTTACACCTACACTCAATTCATCAATGGCCTCACCACAGCCGTAACAGGTGGCGGCCCGGGTGGTGGCGGCAGTATCCCCGGAATCAAAGCACTCATGGATGCCCGCGCGCAATTTTTCAGTACCAATGCCGCTTATGTACTCCAAGCACCTAGTATTGTAAGCCACGGCGCAAGCACCTCACCACTTGTCTATGGTTCAACAGTTACCATCACCGCCACAACCACCAATGAAACTACCGTTTATTTAGGCTATCGCGGCAATCACCAACTTAAATTCACGCGCGTTCAAATGTTCGACGACGGCGCACACAACGACGGCGCTGCCGGCGACCACACTTTTGGCATCGAGGTGCCGGTAGATGGGCTTACTTTTGAATATTATATTTACGCCGAGAACAGCAATGCGGGGCTTTTTTCTCCAGCACGTGCAGAACATGAATTTCATACGCTCGCTGTAAATTTCCCAACTCCAGTAGTAGGTTCGGTCTTGATCAATGAAGTCTTGGCTTCTAATGATTCCCTTCTTTTTGATCCAAATGGCCAAGATGATGACTGGATTGAATTGATCAACACCACCAATGCACCAATTGATCTAGCAGGTTTTTATTTGTCCGACGACCCGCTCAACCTCATGGCTTGGGCTTTTCCTGCAGGTACGGTGCTGCCTGCCAATGGTTATTTATTGGTGTGGGCAGATAACGACCTTACACAAACGGGTTTACATGCCAATTTCAAATTGAGTGCAGGCGGCGACTACGTCTATCTTTCTCATGGTTTCAATGTGCACGATCAAATCTCGTTTGGCCCGCAACTCGCCAACATCTCTTATGCGCGCTGCCCTGACGCAGGCCTCAATTTTGCAACAATCATCCCGACGCCACTCGCCAATAACAATTGCCAGATCGGCGTTCAAGAAAATGAGCTGCTTCAGGTTCAGGTGTACCCTAATCCATTTGCAGATCAATTTACAATTGAAAACCATGAAGACGCTATTCAGTTGAATATCAGGTCTTTTAATGGGCAATTGCTATATGCTTCAACGATTCAAAACGGGAAATTTCAAATTGATGCAAGTGAATGGGCTAGCGGAATGTATATCCTTGAGCTTCAGTCTCAGAAAGGGTTACAAGTAAGCAAGATAGTGAAGCACTAAGCTAAATAGTGCGGCAGTTACTTATTTCTTTTTTTTCGCTTTTTTAGGTTTGCCGTACTTTTCTTGCATGGCCTTTTTGTGGTCGTAGCGCACATT
>RDZL01000059.1 GCA_004295165.1 Flavobacteriia bacterium | reverse complement strand
ATTGGCAATTGTGCCAGATTTGTCTGTAAAGGTGTTTCCACCATCTGTTGAGACATAAGTTTTATTTGCGGCATAAGCTGCAACAAGGACTTGACCGTTTTTTGAAACTTGCAAGGCAAAACAACCACCTGCTACAGGAGTAATGCTGGTTAAAGAGGCGTCGCCAACTTTCCATTTTTTAAGACCTGATGAAGTGGCCATCCAAACGTAGTTGTCTGCATTTGAGCTACCAACTTCAGTACAATTGGTTGTGCCAGGGATTTTAGCGAAAGTTGCACCGAAATCTGTGGAATACCAAACACCATTACCGCCCCAACCTTCGTCGTTTGAACCAGTAGCCACGTAAAGTGTGTTGTCTGGGGTCATGGTCATGCTGGAAATAAACGGACTCGCACCTGCATCAAAATAAGGAACAACGCGTTCCCAGAAGTTACCTTTGTTGTTAGATACAAATAAACCACCAGATACACCACCGGCCCAAAGGCGGTTGATGTTGCTGCGGTCTATGCAGATGGCACGTGTACGACCTCCGATGTTGTCTGGGCCGAGTGATTCAAAAACGACAGATTTTGACGTACCCATTTTGCGGATTTCTTGCTCAATTTTGGCAAGTGTTTCATTGGAAACTGGATTGCCGGTATTGACATCGATGTAACGCGCCTTGAGCCAAGAAATGGCATCTGTTGAACGACCTTCTTTCAGAATAGACAAACCTGCCTGACGGTAAAGTGCCGTTTGAGGTAAGAAATGGTATGCGGTGAATGCTAGGGCAAAAACACCCGCAACTATCAGAGAACCAAATACATATATCTTTTTATTCATATAGAAATTATTAATAGTGCATGATTAGTGTGCCAAATTAAGAAATATTCTTTTAATAATGAGTCAAGTTTGTAGGCAATTACACAAATTTTGACATAAATTTTTGTTTCGTTTAATTTTCAATTTTTTATTGATCGAATAAATGTTTTTCTGCATGATAAGAGGAGCGCACGAGCGGACCGCTTTCCACAAATCTAAAGCCCATTTCTAACCCTACTTTTTGGTAGTATGCAAATTGCTCTGGCTCAATAAATTCTGCTACTGGCAAATGCTTTGGTGTAGGCTGAAGATACTGACCAAGGGTCAGGATGTCAACTTGCACTGAGCGCAGGTCTTGCATGGTTTCAAGCACTTCTTGTTCGGTCTCTCCGAGCCCGAGCATGACGCCAGATTTAGTGCGCATACCGCCTTTTTTAAGGCGAAACAGCACTTCTAAACTGCGATCGTATTTGGCCTGAATTCGGACTTGTTTGGTGAGTCTTCGGACGGTCTCGAGGTTGTGAGAAACAATTTCGGGAGCGACATCGATAAGAACCTGAAGGTTAGCCCAATTACCGGCGAAATCGGGGATCAGTGTTTCTAGTGTGGTTCCGGGAGATTGCTGGCGAATAGCGCGCACCGTTTGGGACCAAATTTCGGCGCCGCCGTCTTTGAGGTCGTCGCGGTCAACGGAAGTGATGACGGCATGCTTGACACCCATGATTTTGACGGAATTGGCGACCCTGCCTGGCTCAAACATATCCACTGGATCTGGTTTGCCGGTTTGAACGCCGCAGAAACCGCAAGAGCGCGTACATACATTTCCGAGGATCATGAAGGTGGCAGTACCTTCGCCCCAACATTCGCCCATGTTTGGACAGCTTCCGCTTTCGCAGATGGTGTGGAGTTTGTGCTCATCGACCAAGCCTCTGACTTTGCGGTAGTTTTCTCCGGTTGGGAGCTTGACGCGCAACCATTTTGGTTTCTTAATACGTGTTGTTTCTTCCATTGGAATTGCATTGTTTCCAATTGTTGTAGAACGGCATCTCGTTGTGCAACAACCGAGCGCAAGCTTTGTGCGTTATAACGTAATGATTTGATCAAGAGGGTGGTATTTCTGATAAATAAATAGTACCCCAATGCGACAATATTCAAAGCAAAGAACAAGAGGACCCAAGACCATGTTTCCAATGAAATAAAGTTCGCGGCGACCATAAATAGGAGAATGTTCCAAATAGGCAACAAAACCAAAAGCATTGTCATTTTAGTGGAGGACCAAAATACAGGTCTTTTTAATTTACTTTCCACAAACCTTTTGACGAGTATTGTCGGTAATGCGATGTGAATAAGTCCCACCAGAAACATCGGCAGTTGAACCAAAAGTTTTAAGAAAGTGAGCAAGCGCCAATTTTTTTGAATGGCAAACCAATGTAGTTCTGCTTCTTTCAAACCTAATTCGCGCAAAGTGCCTTGGTAAGCATCTATTTGATTTTTGATGGTTGAAATTTGCTCATTTTGACTTTCTGATAATCCGTTCAGGTAATTCGCCAACTTTTGAGAGTACAACCAGCGCGCTTCTAATGAAATTTGTGGATCATAGCAATCTACGTGCATGCCCTTGCGATTGAGCATCATGATTTGCTCGTGCAACACAACGTGCTCGTCTGACTTGACATGCGTAATTTGTGCCTGCATGCGTTGTTCGAGTTCGCGATTGAGCTCTGAGATGACTTTACTCGGATTTTCTAAGTAGGCTGCTTTATAGTCATTGAGTAAGATTGGTTCTGCCGTCGCGAGTAGCACATCGCTGCGCAAGAAGCCAGGATTGGTGTAATTGAGCCCTAAGCCCTGGACACGAATTTCTACTTTCCAGTCGAGGTCTTCTAATGCGGTAAAACCAATGCGAATGGCTCCTTTTTTAATGGGCTTGAGTCGGCGCTCAAAGATGTCGTCGGTGATGCCTTCGCCAAAGATGAGTAAATTGCGATTGCGCGCAAGGGTCTCGGTAGCCTTTTTAAATACCTTTTTGTTCTTCTCCTGAGAATTACCTCCGTCTTGTTGGCGATAAATTGGCAACATATGTGCCAACCAAAACAAGGGACGCGTAAAGCGATTGAAGACGTCCGAGCGCGTCATGAAATACACAATTGGCTTGCGCAAACGCGACACGACCAAAGGGTCGAGAAACGAAGAAGGGTGGTTACTTACAAAGATGGTTCTTCCAAAACGACTTTTGCTCGGACGCACCTCTTTGATGCGTCTAAAAAACAAACGGAAGCTAAAGCCTAATCCGAACCAAAAAATAAAATACAAGGGCCTCATGCTGCGAAATTACCAATTTTAGATAATTTCGCCTTAAAATAAACGCATGAAGCGCATCGGACTCATCTGCGGAGGCTTTTCCTCTGAATACAATATCTCAATTAAGAGTGCTCAAACCATTCAAAATCACTTTCCTGCGCACCTCGAATGCGTCTTGATACAAATTTAGAGAGCCGACTGGCAAGAGCGCTTACAACTCGACGGAAAAATTGACGCCGCAATTGTTTACACCCACGGCGACCCCGGAGAAAACGGAAAAATTCAAGCGTATCTCGATATGCTACAAATTCCCTACATCAATTCTGGTGTGTTGGCCAGTGCGCTTTCTTTTGACAAATGGTACTGCAATCAATTCTTAAAAGGCTTTGGTTTCGAAGTGGCTAAATCTCAACTTTTTCATTTCGGCGCACCAATCGATGCCACTGCATTAGTAGCCGATTTGGGGCTACCTATGTTTGTCAAGCCATCCGATTCCGGCTCTAGCTTCGGCATTTCTAAAGTGAAATCAGTAGATGCCGTCCAAAACGCGTTTGAAACTGCCTTTAAAGAAGGTCGAAATGTTGTAGCCGAGGCATTTTTAGATGGAACGGAGGTGACCTGCGGGGTTTACCGCAGCCAAGATGGCTTGGTGGCTTTGCCTCTTACCGAAATTGTGTCCGAAACTGAATTTTTCGATTACGCCGCCAAATACGATGGCAAATCCAAAGAAATT
>RDZL01000141.1 GCA_004295165.1 Flavobacteriia bacterium | reverse complement strand
CGTCTGGAAAAAAGACGAAATGGAAGCAGCCTGGGATTCCGCTCGCCAAGAAGCTGGAGCAGCATTTGGCAACGATGGCATTTACATGGAGAAATTCATCGAAGAGCCTCGCCACATCGAGATCCAAATTGCCGGTGACCAATACGGTAATGCTTGTCACCTCTCAGAGCGCGACTGCTCTATTCAAAGACGCCATCAAAAGCTTGTCGAAGAAACACCTTCGCCATTCATGACAGACGAACTCCGCGAAAGAATGGGAGCCGCAGCTATCAAAGCTGCTAAAGCGGTGCGTTACGAAGGCGTTGGAACCGTTGAATTCTTGGTAGACAAAAACCGCGACTTCTACTTCATGGAAATGAACACACGTATCCAAGTAGAGCACACCATCACAGAAGAAGTCATCAATTTTGACCTCATCAAAGAGCAAATCAAAATTGCAGCTGGTGAGAAAATCTCTGGTAAAAACTATTATCCTACCATGCACGCCATTCAGTGTCGTATCAATGCCGAAGATCCATACGCAGACTTTCGTCCGAGTCCGGGCAAAATTACAGACTACCACTGCCCAGGTGGCCATGGTGTTCGCATAGACGCACACGTGTACGCAGGATACTCCATTCCTCCATACTACGATTCAATGATTTCTAAACTCATTGTAGTGGCGCAAACGCGTGAAGAAGCCATTTTGAAAATGAAACGTGCCTTAAATGAATACGTTATTGGGGGCGTCAAAACCACTATCCCATTCCACCAAAAACTCATGGAAAATCCGGACTTCAATGCCGGTAATTTTACCACTAAGTTCATGGACACTTTTGAATTTTAAATAAAGGCTTCTTCGGAAGCCTTTTTTATTTCTCCAAAAGGCAACGCTTAAGTTGGTATTTCGTTTTGATATTGCTAAATTTAGCAAGCTAAAACTAAACTAACGAAACACTACTACTCAAAAATGCGCTATATCGCCTTTGTTGGGCTTTTGCTTGCCTTGGTTTTTAATTCACGTGCACAGTACTGTACAACTGCCACGAGTACGACCGCTATAACGCCTACAAGCACTGCACAAACCACCGCTACTTTCCCTGCAGGAACAGCGCCAGTCTTCACCTTTACAGGCACTGCCGGCTGTACTTACACCTTTACCACATGCGGACTTAGTTCGGTTGATACCTATCTGCGCATTTACAATTCATCTGTTGCCTTGGTCCAAGGTTGGGACGACCAATGTGGACTCCAAACCAACGCCATCTGGACTTGCCCTACCACTGCTTCTTACAGTATTCAACTTTCGCAATATGTTTGTGGCCCTCTTGCAGGATCAGCCACGATGTCCTATTCCGTTAGTTGTCCGACACCACCTTGCTCAAACCCAGTAGTGAGTGCGGGCAATGATGTCATCATTTGCGCGGGGGCAACTGGCCAGTTATCTGGGTCTGCTACGGCAGGTACAGGCGGCGGCACAGGGTCGAGCGGCGGCACAATGGTTGTCACGATCAGTGGCGCAGGTTGGCTAGACATGGTTTCCTGGACACTTACAAACGCCGGCGGCACACAAGTTGGAGCTGGTGGGCCTTATGCTTTAGGCTCTACTAATACCATTACAGTTGCTACCCCTGGCACTGGGCCTTATAGTTTTTACCTCGAAACACTAGGCATCATCTGTGACAACACCGCCAACTATAACATCACCTGCAACGGCACAAGCGTGGCCTCTGGATCTGTTGGCCCCTGCAACTCCACAACCATTTCTGTAGCCAACTGCGGCACAAGCGGCGGTACCAGTACATTACCTCTTACTTATACCTGGAGCCCGGCAACCGCATTAAGTTCCACCACCATCCTGAACCCAACCGCGAGCCCAACAACGACAACAACATATACACTCACAGCTACCCAAGGTACTTGTACAAGCCAAGACCAAGTCACTGTATACGTCAATCCTTTGCCGACGGTGAATGCCGGCCCTGACGTAACGCTCTGCGGTGGGCAAACATCGACTGTACTCAACGGAACAGCCAGTGCATCTGGTGGGTTTACTGGTGATATCACCGTGAATCTTTTTAGCGGAAGCAACCTAGACGAGACCACCTGGACCATGACCAATTCGTTAGGAACAGTCCTTGCCTCCGGTGGTCCATACGCTGCAGGCTCAAACAACACCATTACCATTAGCAATCCAAGTAACCCTCCCTACACATTCAACTTAGAAACCCAAGGGCCTTCGAACTCCAATGTAGCCGGATACAACATTCTTTGCGGAGGGCTTACCGGCACCTCCGTAAGTGGTGGAATTGCCATATTAACCGGAGGGCAAACCATCGCTGTTCCTATAGCGGGTTGTGCTGGAACGGTTACACCAACCGTTACCTGGAGCCCAGGCGCAACTTTATCAAGCACTAACACCCTCAGCACAACCGCAACACCGACCACAACCACCACATACACGCTAAGTGCTTCTGCAAATGGCTGTACGAACCAAGATCAAGTTACCGTCACAATAGGTACACCTCCAAGTGTAAGTGTAAATAACCAAAGCATTTGTTCAGGGCAAACAGCAACGTTAACCGCCACCCCAACTACTGCCGGAGGAACTTACCTATGGAGCCCTGGAGGGCAAACCACAAGCAGCATCAATGTGAGTCCAACTAGTACTAGCACCTACAATGTGGTTTATACGCTCAATGGCTGCGCATCTTTGAGTACAGCTGGTACTGTCACAGTTGCGCCTAGCCCTACGGTGAGTATTGCGCCGGTCACTTTTTGCCCTGGTGCGGCTGTTACCTTAACAGCTACAGCAAACCCAACAGGTGGAACCTATAATTGGGCTCCAGGTGGGCAAACGGCAAACAACATCACGGTTAGTCCGTCCGGGACTACAAATTACACCGTCAATTACAGCCTTTCAGGTTGCCCTACAGTTACAGCAACAGGTACGGCCACCATGGCAAATGTCGTAGATTGGGCAAATATCCAATGGCCCGGTACAGCCAATATTTGCGAAGGACAATCCTTGAATATTTATGGGCAAGTGTATGAAGCTGGCCTAACTAACCCTGTAGGGCAAGCGGCAGGAATCACTGTTTCTTATGCGGTTTCGGCCACAAATACAAATCCGGCAACCTGGCCAAGTAGCTCCTGGACAACCGCAAATTATAACCCCTTATCGAGTACCAACCCAAATAACGACGAATATTCAGGAACACTCTCTGGCCTTACAGCTGGTACTTACTACTATGCTTTCAGCTATACATACAATGGCTGTACTGTCTATGGCGGATACAACGCTAATGGCGGAGGCTTTTGGGATGGGACTACCAATGTCAATGGAGTTGTAACAGTTTCTGCCAATACAACCCCAACTTTTAACCCAGTTGCAGCCATTTGTTCGGGTGCAGCCCTTAACCCCCTTCCAACAACTTCCAACAACGGAATCAGTGGAACCTGGACGCCCGCACTCAACAATACCCAAACAACAAGCTACACTTTTACACCTTCAACAGGATTTTGTGGCACTACTACAAACCTTAGCATCACTGTCAATGCGCTGCCAACGGCTGCTATTACCAACAACACGAACACAACAGAACTCAATTGTACAACCACAAGTATTTCTCTTACAGGAACCGGTGGAGGTACTTACAGTTGGAATGACGGAACGACTACCATTAGCTCCAATTCAGGTTTAAGCATCACAAATCCAGGTGTTTACGAACTTATTGTTACCAATGCAGCAGGTTGTCAGGATGCGCTCTCAATCCAAATTACACAAGATACCATCTCGCCTGTAGTATCCATCTCAACCGGAACAACCGAACTCAACTGCACTACTACCAGTATTACTCTAAATGCCAATGGCGCCACCACCTATACCTGGTATAATGGTGCAACGGCAATTGGAACCGGTGCAACGCTGATTGTTAACGCCCCAGGATCATACTCTGTTGTTGGTTCCGAGCCAAACGGTTGTACAGCTACAGCAAGTGAAATAATTACTCAAAATATTGTTGCGCCAACTTTAGCCATTACCAATCTTAGCGGAACCACAACATTGAATTGCACTACCACAACTATTAACCTGAGCGCAAGCGGAGGCTTAAGCTATTCATGGAGCAATGGTTCTGCCATAGTGAGCACAAGCGCAACTTACAGCACCACGACACCAGGCACCTATACGGTCACAACCATAGGCGCCAATGGCTGCAGTGCGAGCGCAAGTATCACTATTAGCCAGGATATCAGCACGCCAAGCATTGCACTCAGTAACACAAATGGTACACTTTTAAATTGTAGCATCACTTCGACTACGCTAACAGCATCTGGTGCAAATAGCTATTCGTGGAGCAACGGAAGCAGCATCGTGGGTACCACTGCTTCAATAAATGTAACAACACCCGGTACTTACACCGTAACCGGAACAGGCACCAATGGATGTACCAGCACCGCAACCCAAGTCATTACCCAAGATCTATCCGCACCAACCGCAAGCATTAGCAGTTCTGTTGCCAACAACACCCTTACTTGTACCACAACAAGTATTTTACTCACTGCAAGTGGAAACGGATCCTACAACTGGGGGCAAGCAGGAACAAGCCTTGGTACCGGAGGCACTTTGAACATCACTACACCAGGCACCTATACACTTACTGTTACAGCTACAAATGGTTGTACGGCTACAAGTAGTGTTGTGATTACTCAAAATATTCAAAATCCGACGGCAACCATTAGCAATAATCCAAACACCAATACACTTACTTGCAGCACCACAAGCATCGCATTAACTGCTAATGGTGGCGGCACTTATTCTTGGAGTAATGGAACAAGCGTTGTGGGCACGAGTGCCATTTTAAATGTGAGTGCAACGGGTACTTATACCGTTACTGTTACGAGCGCAAACGGTTGTACAAATACTGCTGCAACCACTATCCTTCAAGATATCGTGGCGCCAATTGCTGGCATCACTAATAACGCGAATACCACAGTGCTTACCTGTAGCCAAACAAGTATTTCTCTTACAGCTACCGGAGGTGTGTCTTATTCATGGAGCAACGGCACAAGCGTAGTGGGCAGCAGCGCCAATTTAAGCGTGACTACACCTGGTATTTATACCGTTACCGTTACTGGCGCAAACGGTTGTACGGCCACTCAAAGCAGCACCATTACCCAGACTGTTGCAGCACCTGTTGTTGCCATTTCAAATGTGCCCAATTCAAGCGAACTCACCTGTACCCTTACCACTATCGCTTTAACAGCTTCAGGTGGCGGAACATATTCGTGGTCTAACGGATCCACCATCCTCGGGACTTCCGCTACTTTAAACGTCACCACCCCTGGTACATATACCGTAACCGTAACTGGTGCTAATGGGTGTAGTTCAACGGGATCCACTACCATCACTCAAAATATCACGGCGCCAAATGCGGCCATTACTGCAAACCCGAACACAACTATGTTGTCTTGTACCAACAGTGCCATTTCACTTGCAGCAACGGGCGGCATTGGATATGCTTGGAGTAGCGGCGGTACCTCACTCGGCACAAACGCCACCATCAGTATCTCGACTCCAGGCACCTACACTGTTACCGCTACTGGCGCAAACGGCTGTACAGCAACAGCTGCCACAACCATCACTCAAAACAACCAAGCACCAACAGTAAGTATTGCCGCAAGCGCCAACGGCGTCCTGACCTGCAGTGCTACAAGCATTACCCTCACAGGAAGTTCATCTACAGGTACAGGAACAGCAACTTGGCTCAACGGATCTACTGTATTGAGCACCGGGCCAATCTCTGGTGCTGGAAACGTTGCCAACTTTAGCGTAAGTGCTCCTGGTACGTATACATTAAATATCCTAGAAGCAAATGGCTGTCTGGGCACCAATAATTATACAGTTACACAAAACACAACTGTTCCCGTTGCGGCAATTACTAATAATTCCAATACCACTATCCTAACCTGTACTCAAACGACCATCTCACTAACTGGAACAGGAGGAGCAAGTTATGCTTGGAGCAACGGAACCGGAACAGTTGGCAACATTGCAGCTTATAGCCCTAGTTCACCTGGCACTTATACCCTCACCGCAACAGGTGCTAACGGTTGTATTGACACCGAGCAAATCATCATCACCCAAAACACTACCTCACCAACTGCCTCTATAACCAACAACACCAGTGCAACGCAACTGGCCTGCTCACTTACAAGCATCTCACTTACCGCAACCGGAGGTGGCACTTATTCTTGGTCTAACGGTACAACGGTTGTCAGCACTACTGCAAACTTAACAGTCACTACACCTGGCACCTATACCGTAACCGTCACATCTGCTACGAATGGCTGTACGGCTACAAGCGCTGTAGTTATTACACAAAATATTACTGCTCCAACAGCGGCTATTTTAAGTGTGCCAAGTCCAGCTGTACTCACTTGTACGACAACAAGTATTGCACTAACTGCATCAGGAGGAGGTTCGTATTCCTGGATTTCTGCAGGAACCAACTTAGGTACCCAAGCCAATATTTCCGTCACTACTCCTGGCACCTATACCGTGACAGTTACTGGTGTCAATGGCTGTTCGAGTACGGTAAGCTCAATTGTTACTCAAAACATTACTGCGCCAACGGCTACTATAACCAGTTCGCCAGCTACTAGCATACTTACTTGTAGCACTGCAACAATTAACCTCACGGCCAGTGGCGGAACTAGTTATTCATGGTCTAACGGAACAACCGTAGTGGGCACTGCTGCAACATTAGCGGTTACGCTGCCGGGCATTTACACCGTAACTGTAACCGCTGCCAATGGATGTACGTCTACGGCCAACAGTACTATTACCCAGAACATCTCTACACCTGTGGCAGGTATTTTCAATTCTTCTAACACAACTGTTTTAACCTGTTCCCAAACGAGCATTTCTTTGACTGCAAATGGAGGAGCTACTTATTCTTGGTCCAACGGAACAAGTGTGGTTGGAACTGCCGCTGCGCTATCAATTACAAGCCCAGGAACCTATACCGTTACAGCTACTGCAGCCAACGGATGTACAGACACTGAAGTCATCACGATTACACAAAATATCGCTGCGCCTACAGCTGCTATTGCAAACGGAGGCACCACAACGATATTAGATTGCAACACCACAAGCATTGCTCTTACAGCAAGTGGCGGCGTTTCCTATTCATGGTCGAACGGATCAAGCGTTGTGGGTACAGCTGCGCAATTGCAAGTAAGCACTGCTGGAACTTACACCGTTACTGTTACAGCAGCTAATGGTTGTACAGATACGGAGCCTATCGTCATCACCTACCAAGCGAATACCAATCCTTCTTTTACGCAAATAGCGCCGATTTGTACGGGTGGCGTCATCAACTTAGCTACGACTTCAAACAATGGAGTGAACGGAAGCTGGAGTCCGGCACCTAACGTGAATGCGACCACCACTTATACCTTTACTCCAAACACAGGGCTCTGCGCAAATACCGCAACCATGACAATTGTGGTCAATCCGTATCCAACTATTTCTGCACAGAACGATACCATTTGTGCCGGATCCAATGGCACTATTACTACACAAATCAATTTAATTGGCGGAACTTACGCTTGGAACAACAGCACAAATACCCAAGCCAATTTGATCGCAGCTCCTAACGTCACGAGTACATATACCGTAATCTATAACTTGGCGGGCTGTACCGACACAGCAAGTGCGCAAATTGTGGTCAATCCAGTGCCTGTTGTACAGGTTCAAAATGCGACTATTTGTGATGGACAAACAGGTGCTCTTGTTGCAAGTGCTAACTTAGCAAACGGAACTTATTTATGGGCTAACGGCAGTACCAACGATACGCTCCTCTTGAGTCCAAATTCTACATCAAGCCAAAACGTTACCTATACCTTAAATGGTTGTACATCCGCTCCAGTGACTGCAACCCTAACAGTTAATCCGGTGCCAACAATCACCATGAACAACCAAACAATTTGTGCCGGTGACCCCGTTACCATGCAAGCAAATGCAAACCCTGCAGGCACTTACTATTGGGGGCCAAATGGCGTACAAGGCATTGCGACGAACACATTTACCCCAATTCAAGATTCAACCATTGAAGTATTTAATGTGCTCAATGGCTGTTCGTCTGATACCATTCAAGCGACCATAACCGTGCTGCCTTTACCCATCAGCACCTTTAGCGCAAATGTCCTACAGGGCTGTGTGCCACTCAGTGTAGATTTCAGTGCAGACGTACTCAATAACACCTCATACACTTGGCAAACCAGTAACCAACTAAATGCAAGTGGTGCTCAGACTACCTTAGATTTCCAGATAAATGGTTCGTTTTCTGTTACCTTAACAGCCACATTAAATGGTTGTAGTAGCAGCACTACCATTGCAAATATGATTGAAGTAGATAACTACCCCGTCGCAGCTTTTGAACCTTCCTCACAAGTGTTCACCGAACCCAACCAAGCGCTCTCATTCTGGAACAGTTCAGTAGGAGCAACAACTTACCAATGGAACTTTGGAGAAGGAGGGTCGTCTAGTGAAGAAGCCCCAACGCATATCTTTGACATAGAAAACGAAGGCACAACCGTTTTGCTTTATGCTTATTCGAACCTTGGTTGTTCAGATACAGCAAGTTACTATATTGGCTTTGACCCAGGTCTAGTGTATTATATCCCCAACTCATTTACACCTGATGCCGATCAATTCAATCAAACCTTTCTGCCTATCTTTACATCCGGAATTGATCCTTACAATTACCAATTGCTCATCTACAACCGCTGGGGAGAAGTGATCTTTGAATCATTAAACCCAGAATTTGGTTGGGACGGAACTTTTGGACAGCAAGGCAACCCGTGCCCTGTTGGGACGTATACATACATGATTACTGTTAAACTGCCTTCAGTTGATAAACGTCAGACCATTAAAGGTCATGTTAATTTAATTCGATAAATGAAAAAACTTTTACTCCTAAGCATCTTACTTTTTTCTGTCTTTGGTGTCTCTTTTGCCCAAGGAACACCGATAAGTGTAGGTACACAAACCAATACTTTCACTAGTATGATCCGAGGTTACCACTTCACTGCGCCTACGAGTTTCACCATTTGCGGTTTATATATTCCGCCAGATGCAGCCCCAACCGGTACCCAAACCATTCGCGTGGTTCGTTTTACAGCAGGGCCACCACCAGCTTTTGCAGCAACAACCAATAGTTTTGTTCAGTTATTCACTGTGTCTAACGCGCCAGCCACCCAAGTTATCGCATGTAACATTCCTGTTGCGGCCGGTGAAATTATCGGTGTATACGGTGCAAGAGGCGCCAATTGCGTCAATAGTTATGGGCCTGCCAATTTTGTAACGAGTATCAACGGATTCAATACTACCCTACAACGCAGTGGGATGCAATCTTGCCCAGCAGGAACAGGTGCTGCAATGGCCAATATTTGGTCAGAGGTCAATTACAATATCGGACGTATCTCCATGTATATCAACTGCTGCCAAACACCTACGCTTACGGCTTCTAATACCAGCCCAATCTGTGCAGGGCAGCCATTTTCTCTTGACGCTACTCCAAACCCTACCGGAACCAACTATTCTTGGGCGTGGGCTGGGCCAAATGGCTACACCTCTACCCAACAAAACCCAACCATTGCTAGCCCTACTTTATTAGCAGCTGGTACCTACACCGTAACACTTACGGTTCCAAACTGTGGAACGGTAAACGCAACAACCAGTGTAACAATAAACCCTGGCCCAACTGTTACTGCAGCTCCACTCACAATTTGTGCAGGGGCTAGCGGCAACCTAACAGCAAGTTCTACAACCCCCGGCGGAACATACACTTGGTTTCTAAATGGCGTGCAGGTAGGAACGGGGCCGAGCATCTCAGTCTCTCCATCAACTACCACCACCTACTCCGTAGATTATTCAGCGGCTGGTTGTACTGGTACAACAAACGTTACCGTAACAGTAGAACCCACTCCACAACCAACTGTAACCATAGACTCTGTCTGTATAGGCTCAGCAGGTTCCCTTTTTGTCAATAATGTCAGTGCTGGCGGCACCTACCTTTGGAGTACTGGCGCAACAACAGCAAGCCTCACAGCAAGCCCAACGGCAACTACCAACTACAGTGTTGTATTCACAAGTTCAAATGGCTGTGTTGCGCCAAGTGTGAGCGGCACAATCGTTGTGAAACCTTACCCTGTAATCAGCACCGCAAACGATACCATTTGTTTTGGCGGCTCCACAACACTCAACACAAACGTTGACCTTCCTGGCGGCACCTATACCTGGTCTCCACTTGCAGCCAATAGTTCAAGCATCACCGTAAGCCCTGCAGCAACTACAACTTATACTGTAATTTATGATTTATTAGCTTGTCAAGACACCGCTACGGCAACAGTTTTAGTAAACCCAATTCCGGTTGCGCAAACTTCAAACGCGGTCATTTGTTTTGGGGACGTCATCAACATCATCGCTACAGCAAACCTACCAGGCGGTACTTATCTTTGGTCTACCAACGACACCAATGACACCATTTCTGTTAGCCCTGCAAGCGGCACCAACTATACAGTAACCTATACGTTAAACAACTGTACAAGCCCGGCAGCTACTGCGCAAGTAACTGTTAACCCTATCCCGGTTGTAACACTAACTAGCGCAACAATTTGTGAAGCTGACCCAGTTACCCTGACCGCAACACCCGACTTAATTGGAGGAAGTTATGCTTGGGGGCCAAATAGCGTTATTGGCGGAGCCAATCAAACATTTACACCCTTACAAGACAGCACACTCACAGTTGTATATACCCTCAACAATTGCCCTAGCTTGCCTGCAACGGGCACTGTAACCGTTCACCCACTCCCAATTGTAACGTTTAGCGCTACACCAATAGAAGGTTGTGCTCCACTTGCCGTTAACTTTACTGCTGACGACGCCACAAACACCAACTACAGTTGGTCTACGAGTAATGGGCTTTCTGCATCGGGCACCACCCCAACAATAGTGTTTGGAAACGGCGGCACTTTCGATGTAAGTTTGGCAGCAACCACCTCTTTTGGTTGCTACGACACACACACCGAACTGGCCTATATCTACGTAGAAGACCTCCCTGTAGCTGATTTTGAATCGCCTATCAGTGTCTTTACGCAAGAAGCGCAATACGTAATGTTTACCAACTTGTCTATGGGCGCCACCAACTACGTTTGGGATTTTGGAGACGGGCAATTTGCATACGACTTCGAGCCGTCACATGTGTTCCAAAACACTACAGAGGGCTACACCATTACACTCACTGCACTTACAGACCTACAGTGTGCCGATGTCACCTCAATTAGCATTGGTTATCAGTACAACGAAATACTCTACATCCCGAATAGCTTTACACCCGACGGCGACCAAAACAACCAAGTATTTTGGCCTGTTTTCTATTCAGGCTATGACCCACAGAACTATGAGTTTACGGTCTATAACCGTTGGGGCGAAGTGATTTTTGAAAGCCGCAACGCATTAGTGGGTTGGGATGGCACTTACGGCCCTGATGCATTTGAAGCGCCAGCCGGAATGTATACTTACCGTATTCTATACAAAAACCCTGATTTAGACGAACGCAAAGTCATTACAGGTCACGTAAATTTACTGCGCTAGTTTAGAGAAAATCCTATCTTTGGGCCTGACCATTCAGGCGCATGAAGGAACGCAGTTTTTATTCCAACCTATTCTTTTCATTGGGGCTCAACCTCTTGGTGAAGCCCGTCTCGATTTTTGCAATCGACGCCGCAGTGCAAAACATTGTGGGGCAACAATACGGGATTTACTTTGCCTTTTTCAATCTTAGCCTGATCATTTCAATCGTTTTTGACTTTGGGGTCAATAACTTCAGTACGCGTCTAAGCGCACAAAACTTACCAGAAGCCAAAAAGTTATTTTCGACAATCCTCGGCCTGCGTTTTTTATTAATGCTCAGTTATCTAGCCGGAATTGGCTTGCTCAAAGTTTTTATTACACTTTCCTGGACCGAATATAGACTGATTCTCTTGCTGGGTCTTAACCAATTTTTAATCGCCAACATCTCCTTTTTTCGGAGCTATTTTGCAGGTCTTCAGCGCTTTCGAATCGATGCGTTTTTGAGTATCCTTGATCGGCTTTTGCTTATTCTATCTATGGGTTACATCATTTATGTTTATCCTGATGGTTTCAAGCTAGTCGATATTGAATCTTATAGTATTTTTCAATTCATGTGTTACGCACTGAGCTTTATCGCTGCCGGTAGTTTAGCGATCTACTACACTAGACCAAAGTTGGAATGGCCGCGCTTGAGCAGCATTCTTCCGGTATTAAAAAAAGCATTTCCTTTTGCTCTGCTCATCGTGCTGATGACGCTTTATACCCGTGTAGATGCTCTTTTACTCCTGCACTTCTCCCGATATAATGGTCAACAAGAAGCGGCTTATTATGCGCAAGCCTATCGATTAATTGATGCGCTTTATATGTTTGCAATGGTATTTGCAGGGCTGCTTTTTCCGATGTTTTCAAAACTAATCAAGGAGCGGCCTTCAGCAATAGAACCATTGGTCAAGCAGGCCAGTAGGCTTCTGCTCGGTTCGAGTATCGCATTTATTGTTTTTAGCCTGTTGCGCGGTGGGTTATTGATGGATCAAATTTATACCAATACATATGTGGATAGCGGGAGCATTTTGTTTCTATTGAGCATCGCTTTTTTTGGAATGGCATCAAACCTTATATATGGGTCTTTGCTCACAGCCAATGGCTCTTTAGGGGTTTTGAATCGCATCTCCTTTATAGGGGTTATTGTGAATATCTGCTTGAATTTAATTTTGTTTCCAAAAGTACACAGTATTGGTGCTGCGCTTATTGCAGCGGGGGTAGCGGCACTCACTCAAATTCTTGTTGCCCTGACACAAGCCATTTACTGTAAACGCTTGTTTGGTTTGCCACTTATAGATCGCCATTTTTATAGATATCCCTTGCTCGCTTTTGCTTTGGTATTTTGGTTTGTTATAGTTGATTGGACTCCCATAGGTTATGTATATGGTGACTGGATCCTGTTGGTTGATGTTTCAGTATCTATTTTCTTGCTTTTCGCTTTTAAATTCATAGATATAAAGGAGCTGATTTCACTTGTTCAAACACGCAGTAAAACGCAATAAATATGGATTTTTGGAGTTATTGTCATAGCTTTGAAAAAAAATTGGCCGCAAGTAAGCACTATGGAAAACAATAACCTCTCAGACCAACGCAACGCATTATTAATTTTTCTCTGGAACCAACGCAAATCATTGCTCCTATTTACTGGTGTGGCAGCGGTGCTTTCGGTTATCGTCGCTTTTATCATTACCCCACTATATTTGTCTACTGCTATTGTCTTTGCGGCAGCTTCTAGCAATGTATCTTTCTCTGAACAGCGCAACGTAAAAGCTGCAGCCATGGACTTCGGTGAAGAAGAACAGGCTGAGCAATTGGTTCAAATTTTATCGTCTTCGCGCATTAGAGACCGTATTGTCCAGAAATACGACCTCATGAAAGATTACGAGATTTCAAAAACAGATCCCAACAAATATTACAAACTCAACAAGGCCTACAACGAGCATTTTACTTTTAGCCGCACGCGCTACGGTTCTATTCAAATCGATGTGCTCGACGAAAACCCTAAGCAAGCAGCTGCCATGGCCAATGACATCGTAGACCTCATCGATACCATCAAGAACGAAATGATCCGCGAGCGCACCATTCCGGCGTTTCAAATCAATTTGCGCAAAAAACAGCAAATGGAAAAAGAACGCGACTCGATCTTAAAGCGCTTAGAAGACCTCGCTGAATTAGGCGTTTTGCCCAATGATACACGCGCCACGCTTTATCAAGCTTTGGTTGATGCGAAAAATCCACAAGAAAAAGAAGAGCTCCGCAAGAAAATTGAAGCCAATAGCAAATACGGTTCCGTTTATGATGGGCTCGAATACCAACGCAACGAGAAAATCGTAAAAATTGAAGACTTTAAAGTGTCTTATGAACAAGCAGAGTCTGATGCCAATGCCAACTTTAACCACAAATTCGTGGTAGAAAGAGCAGTGGTCGCCGACCGCAAAGAAAAACCAAAGCGCATGATCATTGTGCTTGTGTCTACGATAGGCGGTTTTCTATTCGGACTGTTCTTCTTATTGATCCGCCAACGCATCAAAGAACTCCAACAGACCGCTGCATAAAGTTCAAATGAACGACCCAATTCTTTATTCGCTCATTCCCGTTGGCCTGCTCGCCATCTATTTTGCTATTTTTGAGACGGAGAAACTCTTTTTGAGTTTGGCATTCCTCACTCCGCTCTCCTTCAATATTGAAGAATACACGAGCAGTTTTGGTTTGTTTGTCCCGACAGAACCGCTTTTGTTTGGCCTGATGATTTTATTGAGTGCCTTCCAAATCAAAAAAGGTTTCCTGCCTGTGGAGGTTTGGCGCAGCCCACTCGTCTGGACCATCCTTATTTATTTACTTTGGCTTTTATTGTCTGCTATCACGAGTAGCCATCCTATTGTATCGCTCAAATTTATCTTGGCCAGGCTCTGGTTTATTGTGCCTATTTTATTTTTTGGCACTTACTTTTTTCAAAACCGCAATTCGCGCATCGCTTTCCTTTGGCTATTTATAATCGCTACGGTTGTTGTGATCATCTATACACTCATTCATCACTCCTTTTATGGATTTGGCGAAAAAGAGGGGCATTGGGTCATGTCTCCATTCTTTAAAGACCATACTATTTATGGTGCTATTGTTGCACTCGTTCTGCCGCTAGCTGTTGGGCTTTACCTCTACAAGAAACACAATCCGTTGGTACAAATGACCCTTCTTACACTCATCGCAATTATTTTAGTGGGCTTGGTGCTGTCCTATACGCGTGCGGCTTGGCTGAGTGTGGTAGGAAGTATTGGCGTAGCCGTTGTGCTCTATTATAAAGTTTCTTGGAAACCTATTGCCGTTTTGGCAAGTATTGGCGTTATAGTGGTTTTGAGCCAATGGGACCGCATTCAAATGGAGCTCGAACGCAATAAATACGAGCATACCACTGAAGCCTTTGACGAACGCCTACAGAGTGCTGCAAATATTTCCACAGATGCCTCGAATTTGGAGCGCATCAATCGGTGGAGCTGTGCCATTGAAATGTTCAAGCAACGTCCAATAATGGGTTATGGGCCCGGAACCTATGCCTTTGAATATGCGCCTTTTCAGCGACCAGAAAACCTCACCATTATCTCTACCAATTTTGGCGATATGGGCAATGCACATAGCGAATACTTGGGTGCACTCGCCGAAACGGGCCTCATTGGCATGCTGAGTTTAATTGCACTCATCTTTGCGATATTTTACACGGGAATTACGCTCTATCACCGCTTGCCTAAAACGAATAAAGAAGACAGAATTATTGTGTTAAGCACCATCATGGCGCTCAGTACTTATTTCATCCATGCGTTTCTGAATAATTACATGGACACCGATAAGGCAGCAGTACCTATCTGGGGAATTTGCGCGATGTGGTTGGTTTACGAACGCGAACTCAGTACTAACGACCAATCCAAAGTGACGGATTGAGAGTCACGGGGCTCGCGCCTACCACCTGATGCACTTCAAAATGGCACACAGACACCCCGCCATCATTAAGTAAGGTTCCTATTGCTTGTTTGGTAGATACCTTAGATCCAACACCAACAAATGTTTCCGACAAATTGCCGTAAACTGTACGATACGCGCCGTGCTTGATGATCACTACCTTTCCTGCACCGGGTACGGAAAAGACCGTCGTGACTTCGCCTTCAAATACAGCACGCACTTTTGATCCTCTGTTACAAGTGATATCAATACCGTTATTGTTCCATTCCACGCCACTGAGCGTTGGATGATAGTTGCGGCCAAATCTTTCGGTTACGCTGCCGTTGTCTACTGGCCATGGTAAACGACCCCGATTGGTCTCAAAACTTTTGCCAATAGCTGCTCCTTCAGTAGAAATTGGAGTTGCAACCACTTTAGGCGCGGCGCTAGGCGTTGTTGCTTTCGGACTTGATGTGGTGGTAGTGGTTCCTTGTGATTTGGGAGGAGATTTAGTTGTCGTCTTGGCTATTTCAGCCTGACGAGCTGCTTCACGGGCTTGTTCTTTAGCGATATCGGCCCGAATTGCCGCATCGATTTGCTTTTTGAGCTGAATTTTCTTGCGCTCATCTTCTTTGAGTTGCGCAATGAGTGCTTGCTCTTCTTTTTTGAATTTTTGATAAGACTTTTCCTTTTTGGACTTGTCGTTTTCAATGAGTTGACGTTCTTGTTTTTTCTCTTCTAAGGCCTGTTGCTTGATGAGCTTTTCGGAATCGATTTGATTGATTTCCTTGAAAATGAGTTGTTGGTGTTGCTTGATGAGCGCCGCTTGTTTTTGCTGTACAGCAGCTACTTTTTTTAGGTAGCGGTTGCGTCTGAGCGCTTCATTGTAATCGGAAGCAGCCAATAAATACATGACTTTGTTATAGTTGCCGCGGTGTTTGTAGGCATACAAAAACATTTTGCGATACTGCTGCTTGAGTTGAGTGAGTTTGGCACGCAAGCGCTTGATCTCCATCTTTTTTTGAACGATTTTCATTTCGGCGCTGCGGACTTGGTTGTCAAAAAGGTTGACCAAAGCTTCGCGGCTCTTGATTTGGTTTTCAATCAAACGGATTTCATTGAGCGAAGCCTGGCTGTTGTTCTTCACTTTATTCAATAGCTTTTTGGTATTAGAGATGCGTTTCTCTAATTTTTGCTGTTCGCGCTTGAGTTGGTTTTGATCTTGCTGGGCGTAGGCCTGTTGAGCCATACACAATAGCAAGACGATGCTAATCACATTTTTCATAGCTTTCTGGTATGACGATGATTAATTCTTGTGGTTCATTGACCTCGATGCGCTCGTAAATCAAAGTAAGCAACAGCGATTTTTTAGGTGTGCGGATATTGATTTCAACTTTCAAAGGCAAATCGTAGCCATTGAGTTGCTGTCTTTCGAGATACACAACAGTCACCTCAGTTGAATCTTCCAAACTCCAGATGCGGGTCTGCTTAAGGGCCTTGGCGTCGTCGGTGAGGCGGTATTGGATCATGAGGTCGTCGCGTTGTTTGCGGTCTGGTTTCTTGCGGTCGTGCTTTTTGTGGGTCGAGATACTGTACTGAAAAGGGTCGTTATCCACAAAATACTTTTGCGTAATTTGGTAATCTAGAGGCTTGCCATAAATGATTTCTTCTATGTTTTCATACGAGAAATCAACGCCAAATAAATCTTTTAAGTAATCTAAAGAAGCGACAGTGTAGCAGCGGTCTCGCTTATTGACAACGCTGAGGGTATCTTGGGTTACAAGTGCGGTAACTACCGGAATGCGGGCATAGGTAATGATGGCCGAAACAGCGCTATCACTCACAATTTTGATAGACGTTTTTACAGAGATTTCGCCTTCGTCTGCTGGTTTGCTCAAATCTAGGTAAGACAGCGCAAGCTTGCTGTAAAAAGTCTTGGGCTCAATATGTGAAAGGCTATCGATGCGGTCTATTAGCTCTTTGTCTTTGATTTTCGGGAGTTTGTCTGTGGTGCTTTGCTCAGCGACAAGCTCTTGGGTTTTACAGGCAGTGAGGCCTAAAAACAAAAAGCAGATGAAAAATAAATTATGGAACTTGAACATAGGTTTTTTTAGAGATTTTCTCGGAAAGCACAACACTGCCCTCTCCAAAAGTAAGCGCCTTCTGCCAGCAATTGTTGGCTTCTTGAACTTGGCCTAAATGGAAATAGATATCGCCGAGGAGTTCTTGATAAGCAGCAGTTTGAAGCAGCTTGGTATCTGTTATTTTTTGAATTTCTTGCCAGGCCATTTGGTGAGTACCTGACTGAAAAGCAGCAAAGGCTAATTCAAAAATCACTTGTGCATTGGAAGCGTCTTTTGCCAGGCTTTCTTGAAGGCGCTCCATCGTTTTTGTCAGCTTCACTTTATGGATGCTCAAAACGTGTAGGTATTCCAATTCGAGGTCGTTTGAAGAAATACTGAGCGCCTCCTCAAACGCTGCAAAAGCTTTTTCTTGTTGTTGCAAACCTAAATAGGCACTGCCTTCTTGTAAATTGATTTCACCTAAGAGCGCGTTGTCGTTTAGCAAAACGCTTTTGGCAAGTGAAAGATTTTCTAGGGCTTCTGAATACAAGCCTTTTCTATTGAGCATCATGGCTTTGAAAAAGAAAGGCAGCGGCTGACTTGGAAACAGTTCGGCACAACTTGAGGCGTCTTTAAGCAAGTTGGTCCAGGATGCTTGTTCAAATTCTAAAATCATGACCTGACTCCAAACTGGAAACAAGTTGGGGTCGCAGCGGAGTGTTTGCTGATAACTGGCAATGGCGGCTTTGATTTGGCCAGAAACATAGTAGTAATCGCCGGAAATGGAATGCGCTTTGGCCTCGTTGGGGTAAGTTTGGGTCATGTACGTCACTAGGGGCTCCAATTTGGGGTCAGGTGCCGTTTGTGGCTTTTCATTGACCAACATGATCAAAATATTCATTTTTTGATCGAGGCTTGGGCCCTGCGCAAGGATACCTGCATGCAAGTATTTCTTTCCTTCATCCACTTTTCCAGAACGGAAAAGCATTTCGCCGTACATCAAAAGTGCAACGCCATTTTGAGGATCAGCCTCTACGAGGTCCTTGAGCAGACCAAAACCTGCTTGGTAATTTTGGGACCTGAAATAATGGTCGACTAAATTGGCGAGGATACTAGGTTCTAACGGGAAGCGCAGTCGGGCAGCTTCGAGTAAGGCAACTCCTTCTTTGGTCTTGCCCATTTGTTGCAGGAGTCGGAATTTTTCGAGAACCGTATTTGGGTTTTCACCGAGCTGCTGTTCCATTTGTCCGATGAGCGCATAAGCCTTGCTCGGTTTATTGAGCTCTTGGTAGCTCTTGAGTGCACCGCTGTAATAATCTATGTTTTTTGGATCTGCTTTTAACAAAGCTTCAAAAACTTGAGCCGCATCTTGATAACGACCAAGTTGCTGGTACATAAATGCCAACTCGCGCTTGTAGTGCAGGTTTTTGGGATCGAGTTGGGCTGCTTGCTCGGTATGAAAAGCTGCGTCTTGGTAGTTTTCTTGCTTGAGGTAGATCTGAAAAAGCGCGTAATGCACAGCGGCATCTTTGGGCTGTTTTTGCAAACAGGCCTTGAACGCTTGGATAGCCTCTTCGTTTTGCGAGTTGAGCATGTTGCGCACACCGCTGTGAAACTGCCGAATGTAGGCAGGATCTTGCAGCGCAGCAGTTGGTTCTTGCACTTTGCAAGCTGCCAATGCAACGAGTGCTAGGGCGTAGATCAATTTATTCATTGACCGTACTGAAATCGCCGAGGCTGAGGTCTTTTGAGCGGCCATTGTATTGCGCATTAGAGCCAATCATGGCGCCACTTAGGTTGATTGCTGACAACCTAGTTTGGTTGCCAACGATGCAATTCGAAATATTGACATTGGTCAGAATGGTGCCTTCGCCCAAGGAAACATGAGGCCCAACAACTGATCTTTCGATTTGTACGTTGGGGCCAATATAACAAGGCTGAATAATGACACTATCGGTAAAATTGCTAGATAAGTTCTGCAGACGGCCGGCCTCGGCATCGTGTTCAAGGACGCGTTGGTTGGTTTCTACAGTAACTTCTTTATTGCCGCAGTCGAGCCATTCATCTACAGTACCTGGTTTAAAAGCCACACCTGCCTCAGTGAGGCGGCGAAGGGCGTCAGGCAATTGGTACTCGCCGCTTTTGACCACATTGTTATCAATGAGGTATTGGAGTTCTTGCTTGAGGCGGGCACCATCTTTGAAATAATAGATGCCAATCATGGCTAAATCCGAAACGAAGGTTTGTGGTTTCTCGACAAAATCGATGATGTGCCCATTGGCATCTAGCTTGACAACGCCAAACGCACTTGGGTCCTCGATTTGCTTGACCCACAAGATGCCTTCATCTTCATGAGAAATTTTAAAATCAGCTTTGAAAAGGGTATCGGCAAAAGCCACTACTACAGGGCCATCTAGGGCTTCGGCTGCACACAAAACAGCATGGGCGGTACCGAGTGCTTGTAATTGGTAATGGATGCTGCCTTTGGCTCCCAAACTTGCCGCTACGGCCAATAATTCTTTTTCAACTGCCTCGCCGAATTCTCCGACAACAAATGCAATTTCTTCGATAGGTTCTGCACAAACGCGTGCGATATCGGCAACCAAGCGGTGCACTATAGGCGTGCCCCCAACCGGAACTAATGGTTTTGGAATCGTGAGGGTATGGGGTCTGAGTCTGCTTCCGCGACCCGCCATCGGGACAATTACTTTCATGTATTCAATTATTTGGTGCCGGTACTGCCGAATCCACCTTCGCCGCGCTCTGAGGAGCTCAGTTCTTGAACTTGAATCAGGTTTACCTTTTCTACTTTACAAAAAACGAGTTGTGCGATGCGTTCGCCATCGCTGAGCGTTACGGTGTCGGCCGATAGGTTTACAAGAATAATACCAACTTCTCCGCGGTAATCGGCATCGATGGTGCCTGGCGTATTCAAGACCGTGAGGCCTTTTTTGAGTGCCAAACCGCTGCGCGGCCGCACTTGACATTCAAGACTTTGGTCCATTTCAAGAAACAGGCCTGTCGGGACCAAGGCGCGTTGCATAGGCGCCAAAGTGAGTGGGGCTTCTAGCATTGCGCGCACATCCATGCCTGATGAACCCGCCGTTTGATAGGCCGGTACTTCGTGGTGGCTCTTATTGACAATTTTAACTTCGTGCAAATCCATCTTCCAAAATTAGCGCAATTCTACACTCAAAAGCGCTATCATTCAAGGAATAATCAACAGCTTAGTATGGACAACATCGGTCATTTTAAGCGTATTTGCTTACTTTTGTGTCACAACCGAGTAGTTATGTTAGAAATACAACGCATCCGTCAAGAAAAAGAAGCCATCCTTGCAGGCTTGGCCAAAAGAAATATCGATGCAAGTCAGACCATTGAAGCCATCCTTGAAACAGACCAAAACTGGAGAATGGCCAAAACTCAACTCGATCAAGTTGCCGCCGAAATGAACCAACTTGCGCGCGCTATTGGTGAGCTCTTCAAGTCTGGTCAGCAGGCCGAAGCAACGGCACTGAAAGAAAAAACCGGTGCTTTAAAAATCCAAGAAGCAGCACTTAAAGAACAAGTCAGTGCCTTGGAAGACACCCTCCAAAAACACCTCTATACATTACCCAACGTTCCAAACGAAGCAGTTGTTCAGGGCAGCGACGCCGAAGACAACCAAAATGTATTTGAAGCAGGGCAAATTCCTCAATTTAGTTTTGACGCCCAGCCACACTGGGATCTCGCCAAAAAATTCAAGCTCATCGATTTTGAACTCGGCGTTAAAGTCACCGGGGCAGGCTTTCCATTTTACCGCGGTAAAGGCGCAAGACTGCAGCGTGCACTCATTCAATTTTTCCTAGACGAAGCCATTGCGGCTGGTTATGAAGAATTCATTTCTCCGCATATGGTCAATGAGGCAAGTGGGTATGGTACCGGACAACTCCCCGACAAAGAAGGCCAAATGTATTACGTCAAAGAAGACGACTTCTACCTCATCCCGACAGCAGAAGTTCCACTGACCAATATCTACCGCGATGTCATTTTGCCCGACGCCAATTTCTCCATCAAAATGTGTGGTTATACCCCATGTTTCAGACGAGAAGCCGGCTCTTACGGCAAAGATGTGCGCGGCCTCAACCGTTTGCACCAGTTTGACAAAGTAGAAATTGTCCGCGTAGAGCACCCAGACAACAGTGCCAAAGCGCTCGACGAAATGATCGAGCACGTCAAAAACTTACTCGAGAAACTAGAATTGCCTTATCGCATCTTGCGTTTGTGCGGCGGAGACATGGGCTTTGCCTCTGCCATGACCTACGATTTTGAGGTGTACTCTGCTGCCCAAGAAAAATGGCTAGAAGTGAGCTCTGTATCCAGATTCGATACCTTCCAGTCTAACCGCTTGAAATTGCGCTTCAAAGACGACAAAAAAACCACACTTTGCCATACGCTAAATGGTTCCGCATTGGCCTTGCCGCGCATACTCGCCTCTTTACTCGAAAATCACCAAACTGAAAACGGGATTCAAATTCCAAAGGCCTTACAAGCTTACACTGGTTTTTCGGTCATCGAATAAGGCAATGTCTGGGCAATTTCGACGTTAATATGCAGTCTCTGCCCATGAACCGCATTTTGAGCTCGCGTCTTCTCTTATTCGTTCTATTCAACCTACTTGGGTTGAGTGCCTTTGCGCAGCAAAACCGCAAGGTGCTAACGATCGCTCCCGACACACTGGTTCACTTTCTAGACAGCAACGCTATTTACACACCGTCTTTGTTCTTTTCACATTTCAAGGATGGGTCTGACACGATAAGCGTACCTGAGCAGACCTACACCTTCGACCCAAAGCGCAATACATTTCAATGGAAAAACCAGCCCAAAGACAGCATATACATGCACTTTTTGGTCTTTTCGTTTGCACAGAACCAAACCATATTCCACTACCAACTAACGCCTACTGCTCCAGCAAATCTACTTGAAAAGGAACGCGATAAATTTCAGATCAGCACCCAGGGCCCACAAGATCTTTTTGGTGGCAATGCCATTCACAAAAGTGGCAGTTTGGCGCGCGGCATTGGCTTTGGCAACAACCAAAGTCTTGGCCTCAATTCTGCCCTCAACCTACAACTCAACGGACAAATTTCACCGGGCCTAATGCTCACTGCCTCGCTTTCAGATGCCAATATCCCTTTTCAAGCATCCGGCACGACCAATCAGCTCAGAGAATTTGACCAAGTTTTTATCCAAATACACAACGAAAAACTCAAAGTTACGGCTGGCGATTTCTGGCTAGACAAACCCGACGGACAATTCCTAACTTACCGCAAACGCGCACAGGGTATCACTGGGCAATACAGTTGGCAAACTGCCAATGGCGCCAAACTCTACACGCAAAGCAGTCTAGGTTTGTCAAAAGGAAAGTTCCAAAGACAAATCATTCAGGGGCTCGAAGCCGTGCAGGGGCCGTACAGACTCGTGGGCAGCAACAATGAACCGTACATTCTCATCTTGGCAGGTACTGAGCGCATCTACATCGATGGGCAACTATTGCAACGCGGACAAGAATTCGATTACATCATCGACTACGCCAGTGCTGAACTCACCTTTACCTCTAGACACCTCATCACCAAAGACAGTCGAATTGTAGCTGAGTTTCAATATGCCGATCAAAATTTTGCCCGCAGTTTGCTGCAACACACCACGCGCATCGAAACCAAAAAACTCAAAACCTGGCTAGCTGTTTACCAAGAACAAGACCTTAAAAACCAAGCGCTACAGCAAGTGCTCAGCACCGAACAACTCCAGCAACTTAGTCAGATCGGCGACAACCTCAACGCGGCGAATGTACAAGGTTATGATTCGAGCGCCTTTCTAGAAAATGCAAATATGTACCGACTGATCGATACGCTCGGCTACCAAAATATATTGGTCTTTAGTGTAGATGCCCAATTGGCGCAGTACCGCAGCACGTTTACCGAAGTTGGAATTGGGCAAGGAGATTACATTTTGGCCGGCGTCAGTGCTTCGGGTAATTATTACAAATGGGTAGCTCCACTGAACGGCAGCCCACAAGGTAATTTTGCACCCATTAGACGGGTGCAAACGCCCAAGCGCAAACAAATGGCGAGCACTGGTCT
>RDZL01000255.1 GCA_004295165.1 Flavobacteriia bacterium | reverse complement strand
CGATGAGCACCCAGCGCTTGTCTGAGCGCTTAGCCAGCTGCAAGGCACGGTTACTGGCCCAAATAGCAGAGTCTTTGTGATAAACCGCCGTAAAATTCTTGGCAATTTGCAAATACAACGCTGTTTGCTCTCTGTTTTTGAGCCGACCGTTCATTTGGGCTTGTAGGCGCGAATAATGATAGGCCGCTTCGTTCGGATGGGCCGCACAACCCAATAAATTTTTGCGCCAATTCAGTTTGGTGTCGTGAAAACGAGCGTTTTTTAGCTCATGATCAAAAATTTGGAGAAGCAGTTTGCGGTTTCCTAAGAAATTCGCGCGCTCGGCATCGAGTAAGGAAATGAGGTCCTGATTGGCCTGGCCCACATAAGCGCGGCGTTGCATGACCAATAATTTGATCTCTTTTTGCCATTCATTTCGATTGCTTTCGTAAATCGCATCGATCAGACGCAACCTTATTTGCAGTTGCGACGTCTTGTTTTTCGTGCGTGCCAACTCCGAACGGAGTTGCCTTTCGGACTGTGCATTCAACTGCAAACCCAAAAAGAAACACACTATTAAAAAAAACAAGCTTACCTTTGACATCCACAACGAATATACAAAATTCAAACGCATGCGTCTCAAAACAACCTTATTTGCATTTTTAATCGGCTTTTTATGCAGCTTCAACAGCTGGGCTAGCCACATTATTGGGGGTGAAATCTATTACGATTCACTCGGCAACAACCAATATAAAATCACCATCGAAATCTACCGCGACTGTAACTCCGCTACAGGTTTTGACAACCCACTTAACTACACCATCTTTTTGGCCGATGGCAGCATTTTCATGACCCGCTACATTGCGCCTTTCTCCCAAAATATTTTGCCAATTGTTTATGACGACCCTTGCGTAACCGTACCAAACGACATCTGTGTAGAGCGTGCTATTTATATCGATACCGTTACGCTACCGCTTACGGTTCAAGGATATTACATTTCTTATCAGCGCTGCTGCTGGACCGGCGCCATAGACAACATTGTAGACCCAGCAAATAACGGCATCACCCTCACCACATTTATTCCTGGCAC
>RDZL01000058.1 GCA_004295165.1 Flavobacteriia bacterium | reverse complement strand
ACCGATTGAGGATCATCGGGAAGAGTGTGCCAAAAATAGCGGCAAATAAAATGACCGTGAATAGCGATAAACTCACCACTATCCCTAAATGAACGTCAACAAAAACAGTGGCCACCAAAAAAACCAAACTCGATAAGATGAGCCCGTTCATGAGGCCTACACTGCCTTCTCGGATCAGTTTAGGGAGAATACGACCGAGGTCTTTGTCTCCTCTGGCTAAGGATTGAACTACAATTGCCGAAGATTGCACGCCCACGTTGCCTCCCATTGCGGTAATGAGTGGAATAAAGAAGGCCATAGCTGGGATAGCCGTAATGCTTGCTTCAAAATTCGAGATGACTTTTGCGCCGATTGTGCCGCCAAACATAGCGATGATCAGCCAAGGTAAGCGCGAAAAACCTACCTTCCAAATTGCCGCATCGGAATCTACCTTATCAGAGATACCCGTTGCCATCTGGAAGTCTTTGTCGGCCTCTTCTTTTATGTAATCCACGACGTCGTCTAGGGTAATGCGTCCCACTAATTTATTTTGGTAGTCCACAACTGGCACCGAAACGAGGTCGTATTTTTCCATAACTTTCGAGACCAATTCTGCCGAATCACTGGCCTTGACCGAAATGATTTTCTTGCTTTGGTAAATGTTCTCGATTTTGGTGCGCGCGTTGGCAAAAAGCAATCTTTTGAGCGACAGCACCCCAAGTAGGTGGTCGTCGTCATCGACTACAAAGATGTTGTATACTTTCTCGACATCTTCAGCTTGTTTGCGCAGCTCAATAATAGCACGGTTGACCGGCCATTCTACGTTGGCCTGGAAGAACTCTTTTTGCATGAGCCCACCTGCGGTGTCGTCGTCGTAATTGAGGAGGTCAACGATATCTTCGGCAGCTTCGTCGTCTTCCATTTGGGAGATGACCTCCTGAATTTTTTCGTCGGGGAGGTCTCCTAAGATGTCGGCGGCGTCGTCGGAGTCGAGGTTTTCGAGCTGATCGGCCATCTCTTTACTGGAAAGCGAGGCCAAGAAACGGTCGCGGACTTCTTCTTCAAGCTCCATTAAGATGTCGGCTTGGGTGTCTTCATCTACCATGAAGTAGATGAACTTGGCTTCGTCGTTGGTGAGTTTGTCGAGAATTTCGGCAACCTCGGCGTAGTGGAGCTCCAAGACTTGTTCTTGGATCCAAAGGCGGTCTTCTGCGACAATTTTTTGACGCAGTTCGGCAATAAATTCTTTGGTTAACTCAAAACGCACCGGTTCTTTTTTGACAAAGATACGCAAATGCGTTGCAAAGGTTTTAACGCAAGGTTAAGTTCTGCGGCAATTAGTCGTGGCAAAGGCCTTCTACCTCATGAAAGATATCGTGGGCTTTGGTAATCATTTCAAAAAGTTGCGCGTTTTTCTTCTCCTCATCTTTGGCTGGTTTTTGTACCAATTGATGGATGTCTAAACACTGCTTTTCAAGTCTAGTAAGGGCATCTTGAATGCCTGCGTTGTTGGCAGAAACTGGCGGAGTCGAGTTTTTGAGCAAGATGGCCTTGGCATAAAGTTCGCCGCTGCGGCTTTTTAAAGGCGCAAAGTTTTTTTCTTCAGCCGGATGAAAAGTTTGGGCCATGACTTTATGAAAATCTTTGATGGCTAGCCAGTTATCTTTCTCGATTTCTTTGAGCAATGGGTCGTTAAGTGCCGCTGCATATTTGTCTGATACCGCACCCCAATTGATCAAGGCCCAAATATTGTTGAGGTAATCGGCTCTTTTATTTTGGTATTTGAGGTAGTAGGCGTGTTCCCAGACGTCGATCCCTAGAATAGGAATACCGCGTTCGCTGCTCACATCCATAATCGGATTATCTTGATTAGCAGTACTGTAAACCGCAAGTTTTCCTTCAGGTGTAACAACCAACCAAGCCCAACCACTTCCAAAACGCGTACTCGCAGCCTTGTTTACAGTGGCAATTAAAGAGTCTATAGAGGTATACTTTGACTCAATTGCCAATTGAAGTTCTTTGGAAATAGGTCGCTGACTGGCTTTAGGTGCAAGGATATCCCAAAACAAACTATGGTTGTAGTGGCCACCGGCGTTGTTGCGCACCGTCGCCGAGCGAAAACTTGCATACATGAGCAGGTCGTTCATGCTGATCTTCTCCATGGCTGTTCCGGTGATTGCTTTGTTGAGGTTTGTTACGTACGCAGCATGGTGCTTGTCGTGGTGAATTTGCATGGTTTGCGCATCAACTGCTGGTTCATAGGCAGCAAATTCAAAAGGTAAATTTGGAAGGGTATAAACTTGCGCAAATCCGGTGCTTGAAAGTAGGATGAGCAAGCCCTGAATAAGAAGGTTTTTAGACATAACGATTGTTTTAGGTTCGAAATTAGAAAGATTAAAACCCCAAACTTGTTAAGGGTTCGTTAAATATTCTGCAAATCGACCATTCGCATGGCGATGAAAGCCTTCAAGACCCTTTCACCAACGTTCGGTACCTCCACGTGGATAAGGTAAATACCACCTGCAACTGGAATACCGGCATGGTTGGTGAGGTCCCAATCTTGGAAGGTGAGCGGACTGTCTTTTTTGATGTTACGCACAAGCTTGCCATTGGCAGTATAGATCCTGATCTGACACTGTTCTGGTAGGTTGGTAATCTTGATGCGGTTATCTAGTTTATTGCGCTCGTACTCAGAGAAAGCGTAGTATGGGTTTGGTACCACATTGATCATGGCCAATGCTTCTTTGAGCATGTCTTGCGAACCAACTTTCGTAGCGATGTCTTCCATAGACCAACCATACATGGGTTTGCCTGCGTTTTCGCCAGAGCCTATAAAGTTTTTGTATTCTTTGTTGATGCGCAAGCGGATGGTGACGTCTGTAGACAACAAAGTCTGATTAGGCGCAAGCAAAGGGAAGGCAACCCACGATAAAGAACCGTAAAGCTCCCGCTTGGCAGCGTAGCTACCTGCTTCGATTTCAAGGTATTTGATGTAGGCAAAATTGCTACTGTTGTGTTCCGCAACTGCAGGAACATAAGCCGGGAAGTCAAAACCAAAATTAAAGCCGTTAGTTGTTTTTTGATTATAGCTAAAAACATATACCGGATGCATACCACCCATGAGTGGAGTGCCTACATTGCTCACTAAACGATCAGTTGGGTTCCAAATCATGTCAGCGCCGTTTTCACCACCAAGGAAGGAGTTTTCTCCGAAGGCCATATACAAGCGTGCACCAGATTCGATATCAACAGCATAGCCTGGGAACCAACCCATACCTGTTCCTGTTCCGTCGGGATTGCCATTTTTGTCAACGCTCGGGCTCTTGCGCAAGGCACCTGGTGGTGCAGCTCCCAGATTGAGTCCCGTATTTCGACCTAATTCGACGATTGGACAACGTGTCCAGAGGCTTTTGTCATCGGTTAAGACGATATTGACACTTGGCAAAAATGAAATAGCGGCATTGAGTTTACTCGAAGGATTATACGTGCCACAATACGCCATGGGCATATAATCTCCTTGGTGGCCTACCACGCGATGTGGTGCAACAATACCATCCAAAACGCGTTCATAGGCTTGCGTTGGATCTGCACCGAGTTCATCTTCATAGTAACACGGATCTAGATAAACCGGGCCAGAAGGGTCACAATTATATAAATCATCTTCGGTATCTGTGTGGGTTTTGAATTCTCCGGAGCGGATCCAATTGGTTGGGAAAAACGCATCGTTGTCTTTGACTCCTGTAAGCCAACGCTTCGATGAATCTTCAAACTCCATACTCGCGTCAATCATGTTGGTGTATTTTCCTGCGAGGTAGTATTTAGTTTGGAAGATTTGTACCGAAACACCCCACTGCGGAATGATCTGCTCATTGTTAGAGGCAATTGTGCGCTCTGAACTTACAGAATCTATAGG
>RDZL01000057.1 GCA_004295165.1 Flavobacteriia bacterium | reverse complement strand
CGTCTTCGTCTTTTTTGACATCAGAGTTAGAATTGGCCACCATATCAATGACGCTGAATTTGTCTGGGCGGTTCTTGATTTCTTTGGCCGTAAGCGTGGTAACGGGTGTTTCACCACCGCGAATGCGCGCTTGCTCATAGCGGCCTCCGCCAACGCGAACCGCTTTGACGTCTTGGGTTTTACTTTGAAAATACACCGTGCCTGCATTGCCATAAGCTTCTATCGGGACTTCTACCGTCACTTTAGCAGTGGTGTCTTTTTGAAAACAACCGATTAATTGATAGGTTCCGGCTGGAACACCTACAATGCGAAAACGCCCCTCTTCATTTGAAAGCGCGATATAGACATGCCCGTTTTCACGGATCAGGGCCTTGGCACCTACAACCGGTTGCTGGGTACTGAAATTGATAAAGGTACCGATGACATCACCGGTTCCGGACTGCGCTACTGTGCTTGCTGCTACCAAGAGCATCCACACCATCATAAAGTTCTTCATAAGCATGTTTTCTAGCAAGATGCCCAGAACTTTCAGATTCCATAAAAATTTACAAAGTGGCGCTGCTTGTAGGGATTTCGCGGTCAACTTTCTTGAAAAGACCTTGCAAAACTTTTCCTGGCCCAACTTCAATGACCTCGGCACAACCATCGGCAAGCATGTTTTGCATGATTTGCGTCCAGCGAACAGCACCAGTAAGTTGTGTAACTAAATTGGCCTTGATTTGAGCTGGGTCAGTGACGGCTTGTGCATTGACATTTTGATATACTGGGCAGATCGGCTGCGCAAAGTGCGTGGCTTCAATAGCGGCAGCGAGTTCCTCGCGTGCAGGTTCCATGAGTGGGGAGTGAAACGCACCACCAACCTGCAAGACCAACGCGCGTTTAGCGCCCGCAGCGCTCAGTTGTGTACACGCTTCTTCTATGGCCGAAAGGCTACCTGAAATCACGAGCTGACCCGGACAATTGTAATTGGCTGGTACCACCACACCGTCAATACCTGCACAAATGCGCTCCACAACTTCGTCTTCGAGACCGAGGATAGCCGCCATGGTACTTGGGGCGAGTTCGCACGCTTTTTGCATGGCGTCGGCACGCTTGGCAACAAGGCGCAAACCGTCTTCAAAAGTGAGTGTTTTATTGGCTACTAACGCAGAAAACTCACCTAAAGAGTGACCCGCAACCATATCTGGGGCAAAGCTCTCGCCAAGGCAAGCTGCTAAAATTGTACTGTGTAAGAAGATCGCTGGTTGGGTTACATTCGTTTGCTTGAGGGCTTCATCTGAGCCTTCAAACATGATGCTTTGGATATCGAAACCAAGGATTTCATTGGCTTTTGCAAATAAGGAACGCGCCAGTTCTGACTGCTCGTAGAGGTCTTTGCCCATTCCAGAGAATTGGGCGCCTTGGCCCGGAAAAACATATGCTTTCATGTCGTTAATTTGGGGGTAAAATTACGGAAAACCTCAAAATTAGAGCTGACCATCGGAATGATACTTTCCTAATTTGTAGATCCGCACCTTTTGAAGGATGCCGTCTTGGTCGTAGTCATAGACCTTTCCGTCGTAAAGTTGTCCATTTTTAAATTCTCCGTCCATCCAGATTTCATCGTTGTCGTTGTAGACTTTGTTGTAGCCGTTTGGCACAAAGCGCAAGCCTTTCGTTTTGGGGTTAGACAAGCGCGGAGGATACACGTTGGTACTGGCCACTGTGGCAGGTTTTGGCGCAGGCGTATTCTGAGGGATGCTGGCTTTTTGAAGTTTACCTACCTCACCATTAGCCGAAACATCGAATGAAGTTTGCAACTGCCCACTGGTGTTGTAGCGCGCTACCTGCCCTTGAACTTGGCCATTTTTTACCGTATAAGTTAAGGCCAACTTGCCGTTGGGATGGTAGTAACACACTTTGCCACTCTCCTGCCCTTGGTTATTGAAATTGGCTCGGTAGGCCAGCTGACCATTTTCGTGGTAGCGCAAAAGCAGCCCTTTGTATCCATTGGCTTGAAAATCACCTTGTTCTGCAATTTTACCATTCGGATAGTAGCGGGTGTAGCTTCCTTGCGGACGGTTGTTGTTGTAGGTGCCCTTGAGCTGGACGCCGCCATCCGGAAAAAATTTGGTCCAGGTGCCTTCTTTGCGGCCATTGACGTAGTTGCCCTCCTCCACTTTTTGGGTTTTGGGGATGTGCTTATTTGGATAATCTTTGCCCGTAAATGTCCATTTGCCATGGCGCTCACCATTGGCATTGCGTTTATTTTGCGCCCATAAAGTGGCACTGCAAATAAGTAAAAAACAACAGAGAGATGTACGTAATTTCACAACGCCAATTTACGAATTTTGGCTAACTTTGAACTTGTATGCTCAGCCTCGATCCCAAAGAACTCACTGTCCAGCGTTTGCACCAACTTTTATTAGGTGCTATTGGCCCGCGCCCAATTGCGTTTGCCTCTACCCTAGACGCTGACGGCAACGCCAACTTGGCACCGTTTAGTTTTTTCAATGTCTTTAGTGCCAACCCACCTATTTTGGTGTTTTCACCAGCTCGCTCTGGGCGCACAGGTCAAAGCAAAGACACCTTCAACAACGCCAAAGCTGTGCCGGAGGTAGTCATCAACGTCGTGAACTACAACATGGTTCACCAAATGAGCTTGACCAGCTCCCCATACGCGCCAGGCATAGACGAATTCATTAAAGCTGGCTTTACGCCTTTGGCCTCTGAGAAAGTTGCGCCATTTAGGGTAGCACAAGCGCCAGTTCAGTTCGAATGCAAAGTCAATCAAATCATTGAGCTCGGCCAAGAAGGAGGTGCCGGCAACCTCATCATTTGCGAAGTTGTTCAGCTGCATATCCAAGAAGAACTCCTCAACGAAAACGGCCTCATTGACCAACACAAAATCGATTTAGTTGCGCGCATGGGCGGCGATTGGTATTGCAGAGCCAATACCACCTCCATGTTTGAAATCAAAAAGCCCATCACCACTTGCGGTATTGGCTATGACGCCCTCCCCCAAGACATCAAAAGCAGCCAGGTGCTTAGCGCCAACGACCTCGGCCAACTCGCAGGCATCGAAGAACTCCCCAACGAAACCGACGTCAACGAATACAAATTACTCGAACTCTCCACCCTTTTTCTAGAACTTGAGCACGATGCCAGCGCCCTCGAAGTTGCTTTGCATCGCAGCGCCCACGAGCTACTCGCTCAAAATAAGTTAGAAGAAGCGTGGCTCACCCTTTTATCTTTTAATAACTAACCACAAGTCCATGTTTAAATTCACAGGCACCGTTAAGGTCATCCAAGAAACACAACGCATTTCTGAAAAATTCCAAAAGCGCGAGTTCGTCGTTACCGACACCACCTCGATGTATCCTCAAGATATCATTTTTCAAACTACCCAAGACAAATGTAGTTTGCTCGATCAATTCCAAGTCAATGACAACGTAGAGGTTTCTTTTAATTTACGTGGCCGCGAATGGACCAGCCCACAAGGTGAAGTCAAGTATTTCAACACCATCGAAGCATGGCGCATCGAGAAACAAGGCCAAAGCCAACCAATGGGCATGCCTAGCAACGGGCCTTCTGCCATGAACATGGGTTCTGAGCCACTTCCGGGTACCAATTCAAGCGCTGCGGCTGAAGAAGAAGACGACCTTCCTTTCTAATAAGCTAGCTAAAATATCCCCAAAGCCAAGCCGCTTCCGAGCAAAATACTCAGCAGCTTGAGCAGATTAAATTTGTGATTTTCGGTGGTTTCAAAAATAATAGTGGTTGAGATGTGTAAAAACATACCAACCACTACCGCCAAAATCAATTGAACGTTCATGCCCAACTGTTCGGTGGTGATAACGAGCCCCAACAAAACCCCAATTGGCGTCATGAGGCCAAATGCCAATAAAATCAACCAAGCAGCACTGCGCTTGAGTTTGGTAGCCAATAAAGGCGTC
>RDZL01000056.1 GCA_004295165.1 Flavobacteriia bacterium | reverse complement strand
TAAATACCCAGCCTACAAAGCGCTTGTCCAAGAGTACCACGACGGTATCATTTTGTATGAAATCATGCAAGATCAAGTTTGGAACAAAGCGGTCAAGGATACCGCAGGTTTAAGAGCTTTCTTCATGGAAAATCGCAGCAAATACGCCTGGACCAACCGCCTAGACGCCACTGTTTACGAATGTAAAGACGAGCATATTGCAGTGCAAGTATACGGAATGCTCGTGCAGTCCGACACCATTAATTCAAAAGCTGTACTCGACGTCATCAACAAAGACTCAGAGCTCAACCTAAAAGTGCGCATGAATAAATTTGAAATTGCCCAAACCGCTTATTTGCAACAACGCAATTTCACACCTGGTCTCAATCCGGTTTATTCTATGGACGGAAAATGGTATGTGGTGAAGGTAGCTGCTGTTTTGCCACCTGCACCCAAAGAATACAATGAAGCAAAAGGTTTGGCTACCTCAGATTACCAAACTTATTTAGAGAAAAAATGGTTAGAGGCGTTACGTTCAAAGCACAAGATCGTCATTAATGAAGACGTGCTTTATCAAATCGGCCAATAATGAACTATAAAACCATATTCCTACTCAGTTTTCAATTTATACTCTTGGGCCAATTCCAGGCGCAAAAGTTAGTGAACCAAATTGTTGCCCAAGTAGGCGACAACATTATCCTCTGGTCCGATATCGAAACCCAACGCTTGCAGCTCACAGAAAAGGAGCGCGCACTCGCTGGTAAAGAGTGTCAGATTCTTGAGCAACTCTTGTTGGAAGAACTTCTCGTAAACCAAGCACTCATCGATAGCCTTGTTATCTCAGACGAACAAGTCGATGCCGAAATGGAAAACCGTTTGCGCATCATGGAAAACAAAATGGGCGGCCGTGAGAACCTCGAAGAATTCTATGGCAAATCAACAATTGCCATTAAAGAAGAATTCAGAACCATTATTCGCAACAAAATGCTTGCCCAAGAAATGGAGCGCAAAATTACAGGTGACATCTCCGTGACACCTAAAGAAGTTGCGGCTTTCTATGCCCAGCTTCCCAAAGACAGCATTCCATTTATCAACATGAAGCTGAGTTTTCAGCAAATTGTGCAATTTCCCGAACTGACTGCAGCAGACAAAAAACTCGCCTATGACCAACTGGTAGACATCCGCAAGCAAATTGTGGGTGGCAGCAAGTCCTTTGAAACCATGGCGCGTCTCAAATCTATGGATCCGGGTTCGGCGAGTCAAGGGGGTAAAATTACCGCCACAAAAGGCATGATGGTGCCGCAATTCGAGGCCACTGTTTTTGACCTCAAACCCGGAGAAGTGTCAGAAATCGTTGAAACCATGTACGGTTATCACATCATCAAATTGGTGTCGCGCAAAGGAGACGATTACAATTGCTTGCACATCCTCATCATGCCGGAATACAGCTCTGCCAGTATTTCTGTGGCATCTGCACGCATGGATAGCTGTTATCAATTGCTCACTCGCAATGCCATCACTTGGGATGAAGCTGTACTGCGCTACTCAAATGACGACGCAACCAAGCAAAATAAAGGTGTCCTGACCAATCCCTACACTATGGATATTTATTGGGACATGGAGCAACTCAACGAAATTGACCAACAAATCTATTTACTCACCGATGCACTTGAGAGTGGTGGTGTTTCGCAGCCTTCGCTCTACATGGATCTCTTTGAAAGAAAACAAGGTATCCGCATGGTAAGGCTACAAAATCGCGTGCCGGCTCATCAAGCCAACTTAGAGCAAGACTACGCCTTGATCAAACTTGCTGCAGAGAATGACAAAAAACAGCGCGTGCTCGACGAATGGACACAAGCAAAGATTCCAAATGCCTACATCAGACTCGATCCACAATTTCAGGATTGTGATTTCCGTGTCAATTGGCTCAAAACTCCTTGATTTCCCATGACAGATAAAGACAGAATTGATCAGTTAGTTATTGATTATCAAGCCTTAAAAAAAGAGATTCACAAAGTAATCATTGGCCAAGACGATGTCGTTGACCAAGTCTTAATTGCTATTTTCTCGCGCTCGCATTGCTTGCTAGTGGGGGTTCCGGGTTTGGCCAAAACATTATTGGTCAATACCATCGCCAAAACCCTAGGTTTGTCTTTCAACCGCATTCAGTTTACCCCGGACCTCATGCCTTCGGATATCGTAGGTTCTGAAATCCTGGACGAAACAAAGCAGTTCAAGTTCATCAAAGGCCCGATCTTCTCCAACATGATCTTAGCCGATGAAATCAACCGTACGCCGCCCAAAACCCAAGCTGCTTTGCTCGAAGCCATGCAAGAGCGCGCTGTTACGGCTGCCGGCACGACCTACAAACTAGAGGCGCCGTTTTTTGTATTGGCAACTCAAAACCCAATTGAGCAAGAGGGTACGTACCCGTTACCAGAAGCGCAGCTCGACCGCTTTATGTTCAATATCTGGGTAGACTACCCATCTTATCATGAAGAACTCGCGATTGTCAAATCCAGTACCTCAGATCAAGTTGTGGAGCTACAAACGGTCCTCAATGCGCAGCAAATCATCGATTACCAAGCGCTCATTCGCCGTATTCCGGTCGCTGAGAACGTACTTGAGTATGCAGTAACCTTGGTGGCTAAAACCCGTCTCAAAGATCCGTTAGCGCCACAAATCACCAAAGATTTCATTACCTGGGGAGCAGGGCCGCGGGCCTCTCAAAATCTTGTCATTGCTGCTAAATGTCACGCAGCTTTACATGGCAAATACTCTCCAGACATCGAAGACGTCAAGGCCGTAGCCAAAGCTATTCTACGCCACCGTTTGGTGCGCAATTACCGCGCTGAAGCAGAAGGGTATAGCATGGATGCTATCATAGAAGCTTTGCTCTAGTATAAGCTTTTTTTATCATCAAACACGCGCTAAATACTTAATTTTACCTCGTGAAAGGATTCAGTATCTTTTTATTGGTTTGCTTTACATTGGTGCTCACACCCAAGCAGTGGTGGCATCATTGTAGCCATGCCGAGCACAAAAAATCTACCCTTACCCACGAGCAAACCCTAGACGAAGATTGCCCAGTTTGCGATTTGTCTTTGAGTGTTTTTACCAGCCCTACGGCACTTGTTTTTAGATTCGCAAAGCAAGTTCCATTTGTTCATGGTCAAATGAACTGTGCTGGGTTTTCTCAAACAAAATTCAATTTATTTCAGCTTCGGGCTCCGCCTGCATCTCCAATGTTTTAACATTTGAATGCACACTAAAGAACCTGAAATTACATGAAAAACTTCCTTTATTGGGCGGCTATACTGTATAGCTTTCCCCTCCTTGCGCAGCAGGGAATCCAAGGGTTGGTGCGCGATGCACAAACCAATCTACCTATTCAAAATGTCGTGATTGCTGTACCGGCTTTTCAAATACAAGTCAGTACAGATGCCAATGGCGTTTTTATTTTTCCATTTACGTGGTCTGAGCAACAAGTTTTGCGCCTGAGACATCCTGATTACCAAGTATTAGATACAATGGTGGCAGGCACAGGACCCAGCTTAGCTTTTGGATTGCGACTTGGGCACATGACTACCGAAGAGGTGACGGTGAGTGGGCAGCAGCTTTCTTTGCGCCAAAAAAATACAGTGCCTATCGAGGTGCGCAGTCTTAAAGACCTACAGCTCTCTGGCGGCATGCACGTTTCAGAATTGTTGACCAATATTCCGGGGGTTTATGTGAGTTCTTTGGGCAACGGCATCGCCAAACCCGTGATCCGTGGCATGCAAGGCATGCGTGTTGTGACTTTAGTAAACGGTTTGCGCCTCGAGGGGCAGCAGTGGGGTGGAGACCACGGTTTGGGTATCGGTGAACTCGCTTTGGGTTCAGCGGAGGTCATTAAGGGGCCGGCTTCTGTTTTGTATGGAGCAGATGCCTTGGGCTGCGTAATGACCTCCGCTGAACCCAAAGCGAGTTCACCGATACCCAAACCGTG
>RDZL01000140.1 GCA_004295165.1 Flavobacteriia bacterium | reverse complement strand
AGAATGCGTGTTGGCCTAGATAAGCGAGAAGTTGAATCCTTGGCCAAAACCATGGAAGTCAAATTTACAGTAGCCGGCCCAGCCATTGGGGGTGCCAAATCAGGCATTAACTTTGACCCCAAAGATCCGCGCAAAAAGGATGTACTCAAGCGTTGGTTCGCAGCGGTTTCTCCCCTACTCAAAACTTATTACGGAACAGGCGGAGACCTCAATGTGGACGAAATCCATGAAGTGATCCCAATGACCGAAGACTGCGGTGTTTGGCATCCGCAAGAAGGCGTATTCAACGGCCACTTCAAACCCAACGACGACCAAAAAATCAATCGCATTGGCCAACTCCAACGAGGTGTTGCCAAAGTTTTGCAAGACAAAACTTATAGCCCTGAACTTAGCAATAATTATGTCGTGGCCGACATGATTACCGGCTACGGCGTGGCCGCATCTATCGAACACTATTACAACATTTGGGGCGGGCAACTCGCTGGCAAACGTGTTTTAGTGCAAGGTTGGGGCAATGTCGGGTCAGCAGCAGCTTATTACCTTTCTCAAAAAGGCGCCAAAATTGTCGGTATCATTGACCGCGTTGGTGGGCTCATCCAAACCGAAGGTTTTACCTTTGAACAAATTAAAGCACTCTTCATCAACAAAAATGGCAATGAACTCAGTGCGCCAAACATGTTGAGTTACGAGCAGATTAATAGTACATTTTGGTCTACACCTGCAGATATTTTTATTCCATGTGCTGGTAGCCGCATGATCACCGAAGACCAATTGGACCAATTGCTTAGCGCTGGTGTTGAGGTCATCTCTTCAGGCGCCAACGTACCATTTGCAGACCAAGAAATCTTTTTTGGCCCAATTGCCGAAAAAGCAGATGCTTCACTAGCCCTTATCCCCGACTTTATTGCCAATTGCGGCATGGCACGTGTTTTTGCTTACCTCATGAGCTCAGACCTCGATTCTTTAGAAGACGCCCTCATTTTTGAAGATGCAAGTGAAACCATCCGCAAAGCACTAGCACATACCCATCAAATCAATTCAAGCACAAGAGGAATCGCCAAAACAGCCTTTGAAATTGCGCTCAAACAACTCGTTTAAATCAATATTATGGAACTTTCGCTCGTACTCATTTTTTGCATCGGCTACGCAGCGATCAGTTTAGAACATCTACTCAGAATCGATAAGCTGATACCGGCTTTACTCATGATGACCCTTTCTTGGGCACTCATTGCTGTGAATGCTGCAGACATACATGCGCTGAGCGAAAACTTACTGCATCATTTTGGCAAAACTGCAGAAATTCTGATTTTCTTGATGGGGGCAATGGCCATTGTTGAAATAATTGATTATTTCGATGGTTTTCAAAGCGTACAAGCCCTCATCAAAGTCAAAACAGCATACCAATTGCTGCTGGTGGTCTCTATTCTTGCTTTTATCCTTTCTGCCATCATCGACAACCTGACCGCAACCATTGTACTCATCTCTATTTTACGCAAAATGGTCCCTGACAAAGAACTGCGTATGTGGATGGCCGGCTTCGTCATCATTGCTGCCAACGCGGGTGGCGCTTGGTCTCCGATAGGTGATGTCACCACCACCATGCTCTGGATTGCTGGTAAAGTGAGTGCATTAAAATTAGTGGAACACATCTTTTTACCAGCCGTTGTTACTTTACTCATTCCATTGCTCATCGCCAAAAAAATCAAGATTTTCAAGCAGAACCTGCCGCCAGCTAAAAGCATTAAAAAAAATAAAGTCTCCGCTTTCATTCTCATCAGCGGGCTTTTGCTTATTATTTTCGTTCCAATTTTCAAAACCATCACGCACCTCCCACCCTATATGGGGATGATGTTTTCATTAGCAATTTTTGCAATCATCGGAGAAATCGCCAGCAAACGCCACCTGAATTTAAGCTCAATCAACGAGCAAGACCAACGCGGACACGTGGGCCCAACCCTAAAAGCACTCAGTAAAATTGAAATGCCTTCCATTCTCTTTTTCTTGGGCATCCTGATGACCGTTGCTGGCATGGAGAGCTTAGGAATGATCGAACAACTCGGTGAAAATGTCTTAGCCTCTGGTATCTCCAAAGAACTATACATTTCATTTTTAGGCTTGGCCTCTGCCATCATAGACAACGTACCGCTTGTGGCGGCAAGCATTGGCATGTTCAAGGACGGCTTAGACGCCGATGCCTGGCATTTTATTGCTTACACAGCAGGCACAGGCGGCTCCATTCTGATCATTGGCTCTGCAGCTGGTGTGGTAGCAATGGGCATGGAAAACATCGGTTTTGGTTGGTACCTCAAGCGTTTCTCACTCCTGGCTCTTGCTGGTTACCTTGGTGGCGTACTGACTTTCTTAATGCTTTGAATTCATGCATAAAAGCGCTTATCAAATATGTATTAATTGGTTATTTGAGCGCTTTCCTTCCTATCAAAATGTAGGGGCAGAGGCCTACAAACCAGGTCTAGAACGGGTATTTGAATTGCTCGACATCCTACAAATTGACCCGAAAAAATTACCCGCTATTCACATCGCAGGAACAAACGGAAAAGGCAGCACTGCCGCCTATTGCGCAAGCCTCTTGCAAGAATCCGGACTGAAAGTTGGTTTATTTACCTCACCACATATTTTTGATTTTTCGGAGCGAATCCGAGTCAATGGTTGCCCCATCGCACCAAAGTATGTCATTGATTTTTGCGAGCATTTTCAGAACTTGAACTCAACCATTGATGCGAGTTTTTTTGAACTCACCTTCGCAATGGCCTTGGCTTACTTTCAAGAACAGGATTGCGACTATATCGTTATAGAAACAGGTCTTGGAGGCAGGCTAGATGCCACAAATGTTTTACATCCTAAGGTAAGTATCATCACCACAATTGCACTCGATCACCAAGAATTTTTAGGTGACACACTTGCAGCAATTGCCACAGAAAAAGCAGGCATCATTAAACACCAAACCCCAGTTGTCATTGGTGAAAAATCCGAAGCCACACAAACAATTTTTGAGCAGCGTGCTGCTGTTTTGAATGCCCCCATTTATTTTTCGGAAAATGACAACGAGCCTATAGAAAATCTTCCGCTTAGTGGTTATCAAGCAATTAATTTGAAGACCGCGTTAATGGCACTAAAAGCAATAGGCTTTGATATTTTGCCTCAAACACTATTTGCAGCGCTAGAAAACCTGAGCAGAAATACCGGAATTTTTGGCCGTTTAGAGACTTGGCAGCAGGCGCCCAAAATCATACTTGATGTGTCGCACAATCCTGCGGGCATAGCCGCTACCCTTCCAATCATAGAAAAGCAATGTGCTGGGCAACTTTTCATTTTGTACGGTGCCTCAAAAGATAAAGATGCAAAGGAAATTCTTGACTTATTTCCAAAACAGGCCCATGTTGCCGCGTGTGTATTCAGTAATCTTAGATCGAAAAGTATTGACGATTGGCAACAATTAGGCGTGCAAACCATATTTGAAGATTTACCAAGCGCCATTGAGCAATTAGAAAAACAAATGCAGCCACTAGATTTGCTCTGGATTACGGGTAGTTTTTTCTTATTATCTGATTTGCCTTCTCAAAAAAAGATTTTTTAAAGTATCTTTGCATCAATGGAAAAGCAAGTCATCCTCAATGCCACCCAGCTCGAACTGACGCTCAAACGCCTTTCCCATGAACTCATTGAAACCCACGATACCTTCGAGAACTCCGTTTTAATTGGCTTGCAACCGCGTGGCATCCACGTCACCACCCGCATCAAAGCCCAACTCGAAGCCATTTTAGCTCATCCTATTCAAGCAGGCAACTTAGACATCACCTTTCACCGCGACGACTTCCGCCGCAGAGAAACACCCCTGCTTCCCAGCATTACCAACATCGATTTCTCTATAGAAAATAAGCGGGTCATCCTGATTGACGACGTATTGTTTACGGGTCGCACCATCCGTGCAGGGCTAGATGCGCTGCTTACATTTGGCCGCCCGTCGCAAGTGCAGCTCCTCGCCCTCATAGACCGTCGCTTTAGCCGAGATTTACCAATTCAGGCAGATTACATCGGCAAAACCGTCGACACACTCGCCTCGGAGCGCGTAGCCGTAGAATGGAATGAAATCGAAGGTCAAGATCAAGTATTATTATTCACAAAAGAAGGCAATGAAGCAGCTCAGCGTTGATCACCTTACCGGTATTGTAGACCTCACGCGTCAAGACATCGAACTCATCCTCGAAACTGCAGCTCGTTTCAAAGAAGTGATCAATCGCCCCATTAAGAAAGTTCCTTCACTCCGAGACATCACCATTGCTAATGTCTTTTTTGAAAACTCTACCCGCACGCGCCTCTCCTTTGAATTGGCACAAAAACGCCTCTCTGCAGACGTCGTCAACTTTAGTGCGGCTGGTTCTTCAGTGAAAAAAGGCGAAACGCTCGTGGATACCGTCAACAATATCTTAGCGATGAAAGTAGATATGGTTGTGATGCGCCATCCAAATCCCGGAGCAGCCAAATTTTTATCTCAAAAAATCAAAGCCCGTGTAGTCAATGCTGGAGACGGCACGCACGAACACCCTACACAAGCACTACTCGATGCTTTTTCGATTCAAGAAAAACTCGGTAGCGTCGAAGGTAAAAAAGTCGTTATTGTAGGCGATATCCTTCATTCAAGAGTAGCCCTAAGCAATATCTACTGCCTTCAAAAGCTCGGTGCAGAGGTCATGGTTTGCGGCCCTAGTACACTCATCCCCAAATACATCTCAGAACTCGGTGTCCAGGTGTCTCACAACCTCCGCGAAGCACTCGAATGGTGCGACGTCGCCAATATGTTGCGCATTCAGCTCGAACGTCAAGACATCAAATACTTCCCATCGCTGCGCGAATACACGCAATTATTTGGCCTTGACAAGGCTTTATTAGACAGCCTTTCCAAAGAAATTGTCATCATGCACCCAGGGCCAATAAACCGCGGTGTAGAAATCTCCTCCGATGTTGCCGACAGCCCTCAAAGTATCATCTTAGATCAGGTAGAAAACGGCGTAGCAGTTCGAATGGCTGTAATTTATTTACTCGCCGCAAAAATCGAAAGATAATTTAGTTATTTTTGAGCAAATCCTTGCTATGAATTTCTCCGTGGACCCTCAGGGCCAAATTGTGGTGGTCAGTACCGAAGTTGAGAAACTCGACGCCAGTAATGCCCCTGAGCTCAAAGCACACTTTTTGCAGCTCAATAAAATTGGCACCAACTATATCGTATTGGACATGAGCAAAACCAAATACTGCGACTCCTCAGGCTTATCTGCAGTGCTCATTGCCAACCGACTTTGCAAAGACACCAACGGAAAATTTGCCATTTCAGGTTTGCAGCCCAATGTGCTCAAACTCATTGAAATTGCACAACTAGACAAAGTACTCACCATCGGAAACTCCACTGACGCAGCCCTAGATTTAATTGCAAGGTGAGTTTTGAGCTACACATACTCGGCTCTGGTGCAGCCTTACCTACAAGTAAAAGGCAAGCATCTGCACAATACGTCAATTGCAACGAAAGACATATCCTGATAGACTGCGCTGAAGGGACCCAACAGCAGCTGCGCAAATACGGACTCAAGCTCCAAAAAATTCAGTTTATCCTGATTTCACACCTCCACGGCGATCACTTTTTTGGTTTACCTGGCCTACTGTCCACGATGCACTTACTCGGCCGAAATAAAAAACTAAGCATTTATGGGCCTCCAGGTTTAGAGGCGCTCATTAGAGCCATGCTCGCTGCCGGCGGACACCCTCTGCAATTTGACCTCACTTTTCACACCATTCAACCTGGAGCAGCACAACTGATTTATGAAGACCGCCTAATCGAAATATTTGCATTTGCCCTCAAGCACCGCTTACCTACACTCGGATATCGCATCAATGAGAAACCCAAATTACTCAACCTAGATAAAGAAGCAATTTCTGCAGCGGGTTTATTAATAGAAGACCTGCCTAAATTAAAGTCTGGTATTTCCATTGAAAGAAATGGCAAAAAGTACAATTACAAAGATTATACATTGCCAGCTCAGCCCGTTTATAGTTATGCATATTGTTCCGATACCAAACCCAGCCCTAGTTATTTAGAGGCCATCAAAGATGTAGATTTACTTTACCACGAGGCTACTTTTAATCAACAGCACCTCGAGCGCGCCAAGAGCACCTTTCACTCTACGGCCCAACAAGCTGCCCAACAAGCTGTGCTCGCCAATTGTAAATACCTTTTGCTCGGGCATTTTTCTTCGCGCTACGACGACGCAATGCAGCACCTCACTGAAGCGCGCATGTTGCATCCAAATGTAGGTGCAGCAGAAGACGGTTTACAAATAAATTTAGGGAAATGGGGATTTATTTTTGCGAGCGCTGATAAAACACAAGCGCAATAAATGCAAAAAGTAAATTGGGCAGCCATACCGACCAAAGTGTCGGAAATCCAACTTTAACTGCCGCAACGGTTAGCATTTTCATGGCAAAAATATAGACAAAAATAAAAGCCAAGCCAATAGCGATATTGAGGCCGATACCACCACGTCTTTTCTGAGAGGCAACAGACACACCGATGAGCGTAAGAATATACGTCGCAAAAGGAAACGCCGTGCGCTGATGAAGTTCTATTTCGAAGTCTGGAACGAGCTTAGAACCTTTTAATTTTTCGCGTTCGATGGCATTTTTAAGCTCAGTAAAGGTGAGGGCTTGTGCGGCGTTTTCCCGTTGTGCCATTTCCTCGATGCGGTAGACAAATGTGGTGTCTTTGTGGCGGCCATGAATGAGTTTGGCCTTTGGGAAAGTATAGTTTTTTTCGTAGTAGTCGGTGAGCTCCCACTCGCTCGTGCCCGGCTTATTTTTGGCGAAGCGGGCCCGCAAAAAGTAAACAGGCTTGTTGTCTTTACTCCATTTTTGAATGGTGAGGTCATTGACGCGCTGTTCTTCAGCGGCATAATTTGAAAAATACACCAGTTCGTTACCTGGGTACTCGGCTTGGTAGTTATTGACCGTCAAAACATCTCGGTAATAGCGTTCTTCAAAAGCCAAGCGTACTTTGTTGGTTCTGGGAATAATCAAGTGATTAAGCACCAAGGACATGACCGTGAGGATAGTAGCCCCAATGAAATAAGGACGCAAAAAGCGGGTAACAGGCCGACCCGAAAACCAGATTGGAATGATTTCTGTGTCTTGCGCCATTTTACCAGTGAACCAGATGACCGATAAAAAAATGATCATCGAGGAGAAGGTGTTGCCGTAATACAAGATAAACGTGACGTAATAACGAAAGAAAATCTCGTGCAATGGTGCTTTGTTGCTGATGAACTCGCTTAATTTTTCTGAGATGTCAAAGACAACAGAAAACAACATGATGAGCCCGAGCATGAAAAAAAACGTGCTCAAGAACTTTTTGATGATATAGCGATCGATGCGTTTGAGCATGTTTACAAGCGCTGTCCTAGTTTTTGAACCACCTGATTTTTCCAAGCGACAAATTCACCACTCGCTATTTTTTCTCTGGCCACCCGCATGAGTTCGAGGTAAAATGCCAAGTTATGAATAGTGGCAATTTGAATGCCCAGGTATTCACCCGATTTGATGAGGTGGCGCAAATAAGCTTTGGTATAAACTTGATCTACCCAAACTTCACTCGTGGGATCGAGCGGGCTAAAGTCGTTGGCCCATTTTTGATTTTTGATATTAATGGTGCCTTCCCAAGTATACAATAGGCCATGACGCGCGTTTCTGCTGGGCATCACGCAGTCGAACATATCTACCCCAAGTGCAATAGATTCTAGCAAGTTGATGGGTGTTCCAACCCCCATTAAATAGCGCGGTTTATCTTGAGGTAAAATATTGCAAACCAAATCGGTCATTTCGTAGAGTTCGTCGTCGGGCTCGCCCACAGACAAGCCTCCAATAGCGTTCCCAACGGCATCAAAAGAAGCAATTGCATGCGCAGATTCTTCTCTGAGGTCTTTGTAGGTGCTGCCTTGAACAATAGGAAACAAAGCTTGCTCGTAGCCATATTTAGGTTCGGTTTGCTCCATTGCAGTAAAGCAACGACCCAACCAACGGTGCGTGAGGTGCATAGAGCGCTTGGCATAGGCGTAGTCGCAGGGATATGGCGTGCATTCATCAAAAGCCATAATGATGTCTGCACCAATTGAGCGCTGAATTTCGATGGCTCTTTCGGGCGTAAAAAAGTGATAACTTCCGTCAATATGTGACTGGAATTTGACGCCTTCTTCTTGTATTTTTCTGGAACCTGATAGCGAATAAACCTGATAGCCGCCGCTGTCGGTTAAAATCGGACGTTCCCAACCCATAAACTGATGCAAACCACCCGCCGCCTCCAGCACTTCGGTGCCTGGGCGTAAAAATAAGTGATAGGTATTGCCCAAAATTATTTGCGCGCTGATGTCGTCGCGGAGTTCTTGCTGATGCACCCCTTTGACAGACCCAACCGTGCCAACAGGCATAAAAATGGGTGTTTCAATGGTTCCGTGGGCGGTGTGCAACCTTCCGAGGCGTGCTTTTGATTGAGAATCTGTCTTTAAAAGATCAAAGTGCATAACAATGTTGAAAAATACCTAAAGCAAAGATACGGGTATTTAAATTCCCTGAACATCTTTGTACTCAGAGATGACCTACTTACCAAGCATTCAAAACGACTATTGGGCTTATTTGCTATGCAGCGGCATTCTTTTCGCTGCTGTCCAGTTATTTTATGTCTTTTATTTTTATACACGCTTTGCTTTCAAACGCAAGAAAGAGACGCTAGAAGAGCCCAAATACCCACCCGTTTCTGTGATTATTGCCGCTCGAAACGAATCCGATAACCTCTACGAACACCTGCCTTCAATTTTAAGCCAAGATTATCCGAACTACGAAGTCATTGTGGTCAACAATCAAAGTATCGACGACAGCAATTGGATTCTTACGGCCTTTGCGCATCAATTCAAGCAATTAAAGGTGGTGGAAATCTCGCGCAGCCCGCACCTCAAACTCGGCAAAAAACTACCCATTACATTGGGCATTAAAGCAGCTTCTTACGACCATTTTGTGCTCACCGATGCCGATTGTCAGCCGCTAAGTGCACAATGGCTCAAACAAGTCATGAGCAAGCTCAACACGAAGCAACAACTAGTGATTGGCTACAGCCCATTTACCAAAACAAAAGGATTCTTCAATAAACTAGTCCGCTATGACAACGCCTGGATGGGTGCCAGTGCTTTCAGCTATGCACTTGCTGGCTCTGCCTTTAAGGCCAACGGCCGCAATTTATCTTATTCAAAAGAATTGTTTCAAAAAGTAAACGGCTTCAAGTCTCATTATGCCATTAGCCCCGGAGACGACGACCTCCTACTCCAAGACGCACTCAGATTCAGCAAGGTCAATATCTGTGAAGACCCCAGTTCTTTTGTGCGCTCTGCAGCACCAGCTACTTGGTCCGATTGGCTCCGACAAAAGGCTAAATACCACATTAGTTCTGCACGCTATTCGTTTATTAAGAAAGTGTTGTTAGGAATCTATCCCCTCAGCCTGATTTTAATGTGGATTTCTTTTGTTGCTTTGTGCATGAATATAAATTACTTGCCTTTCGGGGCAAGCATATTCATGGGCGTTATTGCAATCAAATGGTGGCTGCAGGGTACTTGCCTAAATCGGCTCGGCGAAAAGAAACTCATGTTGTTTTTTCCGGCCTGGGATTTATTTTATAGTATCTTGATGCCCATCGTTTATTATATATCCGAAAGGCAAAAATATTACCGATGGTAGAAAACGAGCATTTATCTGATAAAGCCAAACAAGACCTGCACTTAGTTGCTGCAGCCCGATCGGGAAGCCAAGCCGCCTACGCAGATCTGTTGGATCGCTATCGCGACTCCATCTACTTCATGATGCTCAAAATGGTCAAAAACGCCGACGACGCCGACGACCTCACCATAGAAGCTTTCGGAAAAGCGTTTGCCCGACTAGACCAATACTCTCCAAGCTTTGCTTTCAGTACATGGCTCTTTAAAATTGCATCTAATAACTGCATTGATTTTATCCGCAAAAAACGCATCGAAGTCACATCTATTGACAGAGGCATCACGACCAGCGACGGCGAGCGCATGCAAATCGATGCCAAATCACAAACACTAAATCCAGAAGAAACCATTATTCAGGGGCAGCGTTTGGTACACATGCGTCTTTTGGTGAGTAAGCTCAAACCCAAATACCGCGAACTCGTTGAGAAGCGCTACTTTGAAGAAAAAAGCTATGAAGAAATTGCCGAAGAACTCAACTTGCCACTCGGCACCGTTAAAGCACAATTATTCCGCGCCAGAGACTTTTTAGCTGCCATGATGCAACAGACCAAAGACAGCATCTAATGACTCTTCTTCAGCACTACTTTCCTAACTTAAGCACAACTCAAAGCAAGCAGTTTGCTGACTTAGAGGCACTCTACAACGAATGGAATGCACAAATCAATGTCATCTCCAGAAAAGACACCGAGCACTTTTACGAAAGGCACGTCCTGCACTCATTGGCCATAGCAAAGGTTGCGCAATTCTTGCCAGGCGCACAAGTTTTAGACATCGGCACAGGCGGTGGTTTTCCTGGTATTCCCCTCGCCATCCTTTTTCCTGAGGTACAATTTCATTTGGTGGATTCCATTGGGAAAAAAATTAAAGTGGTACAAGAAGTAGCCGCAAGCCTTGGATTGCAAAATGTAAGAGCCAGTCACGCCAGAGCAGAAAGCATCAAGGAACGCTATGATTTTATTGTCAGCAGAGCAGTAACCCAAATGCCGATTTTCATCACTTGGGTAAAAGGCAAAAGCGCTAAAAAGAACCTACACACATTCAAAAATGGGATTTTCTACCTCAAGGGTGGAGACCTCAGCGAAGAACTCGCCGGCCTAAAATATCCTTATAAAGAATTTGCAATTTCCGATTTTTACCAAGAAGCTTTCTTTGAAACTAAAAAGGTTGTATACGTACAATTAGTTCCCTGATCTCTACAATTCATAAAGCAAAGCCGAAGCATACGCTTTAATGGCGCGCTTTTCTCCAAAAGAATCTACCTTTTCATGGGTGGTGGCTTTGATACTGATTTCGTCGGTAGCTAAGTTCAAAATACCCGCCAAAACGACCTGCATTTGTTCGATATGCGGATTCACCTTCGGTGTTTCTAGAATAACGGTTGCATCGATATTGACAATACCATAGCCTTTTTCACTTACCAAGCGAAACACTTCTTTGAGTAGAATTTTGGAGTCGATGCCTTTGTATTTTGGATCTGTATCGGAGAAGTGAAAACCGATGTCTCTGAGGGCTAAAGCACCAAGTAAAGCATCGCAAATGGCATGTATGAGCACATCAGCATCTGAATGACCAACTGCACCAAGTGGAGAAGGAAGTTGGATGCCGCCTATCCAGAGCGGATATCCCGCTGCGAGCTGATGGACATCTACGCCGTAGCCTATGCGTAATTTAGGTTTAGCTTGCATTTAGTTGCCGCCGAGATTGAGACGCAAGGTGAAGCGCAGGGTGTTGGCCAATGGGCTCTGGCGACCGTTGAGAGAGGCCAAATATGAGAAGTCAATGGCAAACATGTTGTACTTAAGAGAAGCACCTAAATTCAAGAACTGGCGATTTCCTTTGTTTTTGTTTTCGTAAAAAACACCACCGCGCAAAGCCAATACATCGCTGTACCACCACTCTGCACCGGCAGCAATATTGATTTCTGCTAATTCTTCCTTGAGGCGGGTGCCTTTGACAATTTCGTAAGCACCTGCTGTGTTTTGGATGTAGTCGCCATTTTCGTCTTCGGCTAAAACTCCCGGTGCGTCGTAGAAAGATTGCAGCATGGAGGTAATGATACCGACATCGCCGTCCATACCTGCTAACATCACGTAATCGCCATCGATTAGTTTGTAAATAGCTGGCGTCGGGACCAATAACCTTTGAAGGTCTACCGAAAAAGTAACTTTGTTGTATTCGTCGAACTCGGCTAAAAAGCTATTGCCAATTTTGAGGTTCATCGGGATGAAATCGCGGCGAGACAACTCAGAGTAAGAAACTTTGTTACCGATGTTATTGATGGTCATGCCGAAGGTATAGGTACCGTCTGTGCTACCGATGTGCGCGTCGTCATTGAAATAACTAAAAGATAAATCTGCCGCCCCTACTACGCCTGGCTTGGTATTGACGCCCGCAACAGTTAAGCCGCCTGTTAGGTTAGAGTAGGCAAACTTACCGTTGATACCGATACTGAATCGATCAGCTAATTTGAACGCATAAGCTCCGACAAGTTCAAACTCGCTTGGTTTGTCGTCGCGAAGGACGTCGCCGTTGATATCGGTAAAAGTGATTTCTCCGAGGCTAAAATAACGCAGCGCACCACCAATTGAATGGACTTTATTGAGTTGCTTGTATCCTGCTAAATAAGACAAATGGATGTCGTTGGTGAGTTGACGCAACCATGGTGTGTAAGACAAACTTACCTCCGATTTTTGCTTGGCAAAACTCAATAGAGAAGTATTCCAATAGACCGATGTGGAGTTGGCACTCAAGGCTGTTCCGGCGTCGCCCATTCCGCCTGCGCGTGAGTCTGGGGTTATGCCCATGAACGGCAATGAAGTTGTAATGGTATTGAGTTGTAGGTCGTTGTCGGTAACGCCAGAACCGCCTGTTGGCTGAGCAAAAGCGTTTTGAGAAACGAATACCAAACAAATACTGAGTACTAATGTGTAAAATCCGGAACTTTTCATAGAGAGGGTAAAGATAGGGAATTTGAGGAATTTTTATTTTAAGATCACAAGTTTTTCGGTTTGCTCGGCATAAGCGCCATCTGGCGTCTGCACCCTTAAGCGATATAGGTAAGTACCTCTTGCAAGTTCATCGCCAAAATCATCGCGGCCGTCCCAATACAATCCTGCAATTCTAAAGCCACTTGTCGGCACCTCTTGTGCAATGGTCTTGACCAAGCGACCAGATACAGTGAAGATTTGAATTTGTACATCCAAAGAGGAACATGATTGATTGTGTTCAAACATGAATTCTGTACGTGTAGTAAATGGATTAGGGTAGTTGAGCACGTGCTGCAACACAGGCGCTTCTTTGGCCTGCACCACAAAGTCGATCTGCGAAGTGGATGAATTATTGTTGACATCCCAAACTTTAAAGGACAAAGTGTGCGGGCCAGGGCTCAAATTCTGAAACTGATAACGCACCTCCCCAGACTGGTAAGCATCTAGATTGGCTGCATAAAAATCATTGAGCACAATTGGCTGAGCACTTTGCCCATCTAGCACAGCAACGATATCGTGACCAATGCCATTACCAACTGTATTGATGCCATTTTCATCGGTGACTTTGGCTAAGAGCACAGGGTTTTCGTCAGTGACTGAGCCATTCACAAAACCTTCTTGATTCATGTAAAGTTGTACCGTTGGGCCTTGATCGTCTGAAACGCCATTCGGATCAATACCACCCACATAAAACAAGGTATCAAATCCTTGTGCATCTGCCTGACCGTTATGGCCATAATAAGAAATTTTTCCAAAATCGATTTGCAGTGCAATGTCTTTGGGCACTACAAATTCAAACTCAAAGTAACCATTTGTAATACTGCTCTGACCGCGGTAAATGCGATTGGTTTGCTGTTCGTAAGAAATAACCGGTGACTCCTCATCCTGACCAAGTGTATTTTGAACTTTGCGCTTATCAAATACAGTTGGCGTCAGTACGCCATTCCAATTTGTAAGCACTGCACCACTGTAGTCTTCAATATGGCCCTTGACCTTCACTTTGCTCAGGGCGCGCAGTGTATCGAGTTGCAGCTGCGGATCGAAACCATTGATACTGTCTGTAACAATGCGGTAACGGGGCAAGGCCAAACGCAAAGCAGGATCTCCAATGAGGGTGAAGCTACGCTTATTGGAAGAGCTCACGGATGCAGCATTTTTGGTTCTTCTGGCTAGTTCGCCAAACTCATACGCCTCGCCGTTCGGGTAGCGGTTAAACACACGCTCAATCAATTTGATACCGATATTGCTATTCACGCCAAAATAAACTGAGCGTGTAGTAGTTAGCATGGCAATAGCACCACCTGCCGGATTGAGATAGACCCACTCTCCTGCAGATACGCGCTCTGGGTCATCGAAACGCGTGAACTCGCAAGTTGCAGAAACAAAGAGATGTAAAGCATGAATATTGCTCCAACTATTCACCTGATCGATCCCAACGACGCGTTCTTCAGCCAAACCAACCTCTCCCCCATGCCCAATATAGTTTGCGACGAGCACACCGCGTTGGATATTGGCATCTATGGAATTGGTCATTGCCGGAAAACGCTCTCCACCCGCGGTGATCACCTTAGGAAAAGCATCCATATAAAGCTTGTTATAATTGATTTCTGGATTCAATAATTTAGAAATGGTGTATTGCGGCTCCGCATCTATATTGATGAAATAACCTTGCTCGCGGTTGTCGGTCATGATCAAATATTGATTGCGCCAATCGCCAAAAGTTTTATCTGTTTGAGTACCCATACAACAAGAACTCGTGACAGGATAAAAATTTGAGCCATTTTTCATGTAATGCTCTATTTTATCTACCATTTGTTTGGCCTGCAAACTACTACTTGCAATAATACGCCCTACACCAACATCCATCATGTCTGCGGCGCTCATGCCCTCGGCATCATCTAATATACCAAAAAAGTCATCCACCACCATAGCATCTGTTGCATTTTCGCTACTGAGCATCTGATAGGTCACGATGTAATTATTGTTATTTGGTTCTCTGTTTTTTGGATCGTAAGTACCGTCTCCAAAAAGCAACAGATACTTTGGTTTAGCGCTAGGGTCATTGAGCAAAGCGCGGTCATAGAACATCTTGACAAAGCGGCGAATAGCCCCAGGATCTTGCATGCCCGAACTAAACTCGTTATAAATAGCTTGCGGTTGCACAACATGTACAGTTAGCCCATTTTCGCGGTGCAATTCAGCTAAGCGATTGGCTTCTGATAAAAAATCTGGATGCGAAACCATTAAATAATCCGCCAATGGAAGCTGATGCAGGTTTTGATACGATACCCCACCTACTTTTTCTGGCGTGAAAAATGACACCCCACTCGCTACGACCATTTCCTTATAAGCAGCTTCAGTTTTGAAAGTGCCTTGATTGCCCTGAATTGTTAGCGCCAGGCGCACCGGCACATGTCGGTCACTAAGATCCCAAACAAAAGTGCTGGCATTGACGCTGCCGATCTGATAACTTGCGGTTGTAGCCGCTGCACCCCAATTCGAAACGCGGAAATTCAACTGAGAACCTGCAAGTATCAAATTGCGCTGGGCATTGATCAGGATGCGGTCCAAATAAGTCACGACACTCGGATTCAATCGATTGACCGTAAGTGTCAGGTTAATGGCCGAAGTTGGCGTAGAATCGACACAAAGTATGGTGCCGCGTTGAAAATAATTTGCTGAGTGGGGCATGACCATTTGTCCAATTAATTCCGATCCGTTTTTGAGTGTAATTTGATTTCCAGGCGTTCTCGCATTGGAGGCGTAAGACACCTGAAAACGAATAGGTTCTGAGGTCACGTTTCCTATGGTAAAATTGAAATTCTGACTGAGATTGACATCGAATTCTTCACCGTACCAGCGCTGTCCGCCCTTGACTAAATTTTCCAGGTCATTTTCATAGACGTCACGGTAGTCATACGCACTTATAAGTGTATCGGCAGGCGCATCGATAACAGGAGCCTCAGTAATGCGCAATGGCGCAACATCTGACCCTACATATATATAATAGTATGACTGATCTGAATAAGGATGCCTTACTTGATTGTACTGACTGCCGGCAGCGAGCTCCCAACGGTGTGCACCCCAACCATAAAAAAGCACATAATCATTGCCATCAAAAACACCATCTGCCTCCCCGCTCACCACAATTGCGTTTTGAGCTAAATCATCAGTAATTGGACTTGAGTTGGCTTCGGCAATCACACCTTCACCGTTTCCGTAAATATGAATGTGTGCTGGATTCAAATTAGTAGTGTTGAATCCGCATGCTTCTAAGAAGGCTTTATCAATTTTATAAATTCCATCCTTATTGACCGCTATGCGATACCATTTACCTGTGGTGCTGCCCAATATAGAAGAACTGACATAATCTTTGGTCTGAAAATGAGGCTTTGCTTTGAAACGGTAGTCTAGTTGCACTAGGCGTTCTAAAGAACCATTGGCAGTGCGCATTGGCAAAATATAACAAGAGAATAAGGGCTGACCGCCCTCCGAAACAATTTTAGCCTCTATCTGAGCCTTATCCGAAAAAGCCAAGCCCAAGCGCTCGTATATCAGCTGCTGCGCTTTAGGTATTTTTTCGTACACCGTATTTAAAATTTCAACTTCTTGATGGATCGAGCCTTGCTTTTGTTGAATGGCATAAAATGGCTGACCATTATCGAGACCAAAGCCCTTAACTGTTTGGACATCATAGCCTTCTTCACCTATTTGAACGCGCTCTGTTCCGGTCCAATCTAAAACGATGGTTTGGACCTGCGCATGCAAGGAGACCGTACTAAGTAAACATAAAAAAAGAAAGCAATTGCGAAAATAAATCATGAACCTTGGAGTTTTAAGCGCTAGAAAAACGTCAATTTATTTATTTTATTTGAATAAATATTCGATATTTGTAACCTTTGAAACCTGAATAACGTTAAGATTGTTCGTGCTAAAACCAACTTTCGTGAAAATAGTCAAATCGCTTCTAGTCGCTCAGATTAGCCTCATTACACTGATAATGAGCTCAATATCATGGGCTCAAGACCCTACTTTTACGCAATTCTATGCCAACCCAACCTACTTAAACCCTGCCCTTGCAGGCTCGTCAGGTTGTCCTAGAGTTTCGTTAAATTACCGCAACGAATGGCCGCAACTAACCGGCAATTACGTCACTTATGCGGCAGCATACGATACCTACGCCAAAAATATTTCTGGTGGTTTTGGTTTGCTCGCCATGCACGACGTTCAGGGGCAGGGCACCATCCAAACTTCTATGATTGGCGGGATCTATTCTTACAATGCCAAAGTTACCCGCAAGTTTTCCATTATGTTTGGTGCGCGCGCGGCCTACTTTCAAAAATTCCTCGACTGGGATAAACTTACATTCGGCGACATGATCGATCCGCGTCGCGGTTTTATCTACCAAACCGGCGATGTACCTCGCGGAAACGGACGCAGAGGCTTCTTTGACGTCAGCTTTGGCGCCGTTGGTTTCACCAAAAACTTTTATTTCGGCGTTGCAGGTCATCACCTCAATCGTCCTGACGAATCCATGATCCTCGGCGAATCTCGTTTGCCTATCCGCGTTACGGGCCACATGGGTGCCAACATCAAATTAGGTCAAAGAGGTCGTTACTCTAGTACCACTTTCTTGTCACCAAACATCATTTATCAATATCAAAATGGGTTCCAAGAACTCAACATCGGTGCCTACCTCAAATACGAAAACTTTACTATTGGTGCTTGGTACCGCAACCGCGATGCATTCATCATGACCGTGGGCATCAACACAGACAAATTTAAAGTCGGTTACAGTTACGACCTAACTGTATCCAAATTAGGTAATGGCATATCAGGTGGCTCCCATGAAATTTCGATGGGTATCAACCTCAAATGCAAGAAAAAACCTAAAAACTTCAGAAAAACGTCTTGTCCGTCTTTCTAAGTGTAACCAAACGAATAAACAGAACTTTACGTTATAAACGCAAAAAATATGAAGCGATTGATTCAAAACATCTTCGGAATTGCACTGACAGGAATGTTAGTGCTTTCTTCGTGTTCTAAAGAGCGCTCTTCGGCTACGGGTTGGGAATTCAATAACTACAAAAATGGTGGTTTTGAAAAATTTGATGCCCGCGAGCAAGAAACAGGCCCAGGTTTAGTCATGATTGAAGGCGGTACCTTTACAATGGGCCGCACAGAACAAGACGTCATGTCTGACTGGAACGCACGCGCTGCTCGCGTTACGGTTGCCTCTTTCTACATGGACCGCACAGAAGTAACCAACTTCCATTGGTTAGAGTACATGTACTGGATGCGCCGCGTTTATTACAAAACTTACCCGCACGTTTACAAAAAATGCTTACCTGATACCCTCGCTTGGAGAACGGCATTGGGTTACCGCGAAAAATACGTCAATTACTACTTGCGTCACCCATCTTACCGCGACTACCCTGTAGTTGGTGTTTCTTGGTTGCAAGCTAACGATTTCTGTAAATGGCGTACTGACCGTGTCAATGAAGCAATCCTCGTTCGCGAAGGCATCTTGAAATGGCATTTTGCCGAAGAAGGATCTGCCGATGTAGGTGCTGCCAACAACCCTAACTACGACAAAAAATACGCTTCCGTTCCACAAAACATGTTCTCTACAGAAAACTACTTGAACGGAAACTATACTGTAGAATCTGAAGGTGGTTATGTAGTTAACAAAGACAGCAAACCAAAACCAAAAGTCGATTCAAAAACCAAAAGATCCGTTCCACGCGACCCTTACCAACTTGAAAACTACGATCCTGTTTATGCAGACATGGACAACGGTCGTTTGGGCACGCGCCCTGTCAAAATGGAAGACGGTATCCTATTGCCTTCCTACCGCCTTCCAACTGAAGCAGAATGGGAATTTGCAGCTATGGGCCTCATCGGTAACCTCGACCCTAACTCAGAAAACATCAACGACCGTCGTATCTATCCTTGGGATGGCCATTACGTTCGTCAAGAAGAAGAGCAATATGCTGGTGCTATCCAAGCTAACTTTATGCGTGGAAAAGGCGACATGATGGGTGTTGCAGGTCGTCTCAACGACGGTGCAGACATCTCTGATCGCGTAGATTCATTCTGGCCAAACGACTACGGGCTTTACCACATGGCTGGTAACGTTTCTGAATGGGTTATGGATGTTTACCGACCACTTACTTCTGAAGTAGCTGAAGGTTTCATGCCTTTCCGCGGTAACAAATTCCAAACACAACTTCTCGTGCCAGATGGTCTCTATGACAAACCTGTTAAAGCCAACGAAAACATCTACGATGTACACGGCATGAAAGAATTTGTAAACGAGTTTGCTCGTGTCAAATACCTCGCACACGCCAATAAAAAATACAGCCAAGACGCTGGCAACAACTTCCAGTCTAACTTTTCTAACCAAGGTGCAACCAAAGACACTAGCAATGGCAGCAAAGACACCGCAGCTGGTGCTCAAGGAGCTCCTAAAACAGGTTCTGTCAACAACGCACCAATGAATTCACGCATTTACGCCAAACAAGACCCGCGTAAATACCAATTCAATGCGCCGTCGAACTATTACATTTCAAACAACTCACAATTCACCTCTCAGGAGCGCATGCAATTTGAGTTTTTAGATACGCTCAACATCATGCTTGACACCGCTATCGCACTTCACAACCAAGGTCGTACGATTGCTGCATCTGCATACATCGAGCGTGTATTGTTCAACAAAGACCTCCCTGCAGAAATTCAAGAAGGCGCTAAAAAACAAGACCTCCTCGAGCTAATGGCGTTGGCTTTTGATTATTCACAACCTACTGCCTACCTCGGTATTGACACCGCACTTTTCAGTCGTGAATACTTAGAGCGCAAGTTCTTATCTTATAGCACTGATCCAACGATCACTACCTGGATCATGACTCTTCGCAATGGCCTAAGTGAGTTCATCACAACGACCAAAGGAAGCCAACGTTGGAGAGACGTTACCGTAGAAGAAAACGCAGGTCGTTTGAACTACCGTAAAGACGACTACATTGACTACCTCGATGGCGACTTAGAATCTTCAATTTACTACAACAATGCGAAGCGCAAAGAGGAAATCAACAGCGGTATGCGCGACCCTAAACTAGTCATGTACCAAAGTGAACACGAGAACAACAACCTCATGAACGAGCAAATCAATGCTGGTAAGTCAGGTTGGCCAACAACACTCATCTCTGACAAGAGCCGTGTTTACAAAGGAGGTTCTTGGGCCGACATGGCCTACTGGCTCGCAATTGGTAACCGACGTTTCCTTGACGAAGACAAAGCATCAGCAACTATTGGTTTCAGATGTGCCATGGACCGCATCGGTAGCTCTCGCCGACCAGACATCAAAGAATAATTGGTTATCCCGATTAGATAATATTTCAAAAGCCCGATTACTCGGGCTTTTTTTTTGCAACTTTGTCTCATGGAAAAATGGCTTGCACTTTTAGATGCTTGTAGTAGCGTCAGTACCGACTCCAGGCAAATTCAAAAAGACTGTTTATATATTGCATTAAAAGGAGACAACTTCGACGGCAATCAATATGCAGAACAAGCTCTTGCTGCTGGCGCCAAATATGCAATTGTAGACAACGATGCCATGGCTAACGAAGAAAATATCTTTTTTGTGCCCAACGGACTTTACTTTCTCCAAGAACTTGCCCACGCCCATCGCTTGCGTTTTGAAATCCCTGTATTGGGAATAACCGGCAGCAATGGCAAAACCAGCACCAAAGAACTTGTCAACTGCGCGTTACAAACACAATACAACGTACTTTGCACCGAAGGCAACCTAAATAATCATATTGGTGTGCCTTTGACCTTGCTCAAAATAAATGCACAGCACCAAATTGCCATTATAGAAATGGGTGCTAACAAGCCACTAGACATCGATGAATTGTGTCGGATTGCAGTACCTACACTGGGCCTGATCACTAATATTGGCAAGGCCCACCTAGAAGGATTTATCAATTTTGAGGGTGTTCTAAAGACCAAATCAGAGCTCTACGACCATGTGGCTCAAAACAATGGCGGATTGTTTGTCAATGCCGACGACTCTATTTTACTGAATGCAGCACAACAAAGAAATATCACGTTACACACATTTGGCGCACAAAATGGAGAATTAAAGGGGCAGCTTCAAGGGCTTGATCCTTATGTGCACTTGAGCTGGACGTCAAATTCATATGTGTCACCAGTACTTGATACGCAAATGATTGGCAAATACAACTTTTACAATTTCTTGGCTGCTTTGCGGGTGGGCACATATTTCGCTATCGAACCAGAAAAATTAAATGCCGCTCTATCGAATTATACGCCTACCAATAAACGCTCGCAAGTAGAAAAAACCGCAAAAAACACCCTTATTATCGATTGCTACAACGCCAATCCATCTAGCATGATGAGCGCACTAAGTTCGTTTATTGAGATTGAGCATCCTCAGAAATTAGTGATTCTTGGCGACATGCTGGAACTTGGTGCAGACGGGCCAACCGAACATCAAAAGATATTAGATTTTCTGCATTCGAATGCACTGAATTTCATGACCGTAGGCCCCATTTTTAAAAATTTGAACAAAGAAGGATTTGAGAACGCAGCCATTTTGCGAGAAAAACTCCTAGAACAAGATTTAAATGCTTGTCTGATCTTATTGAAAGGATCTAGGGGAATAGCGTTAGAGCAATTGATAGACTGCCTTTAAATGCTGTTTAGCAACGCATCAAGAGCCGTATTGCATCAAAAATGCCTTTAAGAAAGGATCGAGAGCGCCATCCATTACAGCATCTACGTCGCCGGTTTCGGTTCCTGTTCGGACATCCTTGACTAATTTGTATGGATGCATGACGTAGTTTCGAATTTGGCTACCCCACTCTATTTTCTTTTTACCTGCCTCAATTTCATTGCGTTTCTCCATGCGCTCGCGCAAGATGAGTTCATATAATTGAGAGCGCAATAATTGCAAGGCCTTTTCTTTATTGGCCAATTGAGAGCGCGATTCCGAGTTTTCGATGATGATGCCCGAAGGTGCGTGACGCAAACGTACGGCAGTCTCGACTTTGTTGACATTTTGCCCTCCTGCGCCGCCGGAACGGAAAGTTTCAAAGGAAATATCGGCTGGATTGATATTGATTTCAATTTGGTCGTCCACTAATGGGTAAACATAGACCGACACGAAACTGGTGTGCCTTTTGGCATTTGAATCAAAGGGTGAGATGCGCACCAAACGATGCACGCCGTTTTCACCTTTAAGGTAACCAAATGCAAATTCGCCTTCAAACTCAAGTGTGACGGTCTTGACACCAGCTACATCGCCCTCTTGGAAGTTGAGTTCAGTGATTTTGTAACCATGTTTTTGACCCCACATCAGGTACATACGCATGAGCATACTGGCCCAATCGCAGCTTTCCGTACCACCAGCCCCTGCGGTAATTTGCAGTACCGCCGAAAGGCTATCTTCTTCATTGGAGAGCATGTTTTTGAGCTCTAATTCTTCGATTTCTTCGAGTAATTTGGTATATTGGGTATTGAGTTCAGCCTCCTCTGCCATGCCTTCACGAACGAATTCCATCAGGACATCTAGGTCGGCAACCGAAACAGCAGTGCGGTCAAAGGTTTCGACCCAAAATTTGAGCCCACGGATTTGCTTCATTTTGTCTTCGGCCTTTTTGGGGTCGTCCCAGAAGGAAGGATCTTGGGTCTTGAGCTCCTCTTCTTTTAACTGCATGCGCTTCTCATCGATTTTGAGAAAGCTCTGAATGGTTGAAAGTCTGTTTTGAAGGGCCTTGTACTGTTCGGTTGTCATGGAGCAAAGTTAAGCATTCTAGTAAGGAAAGAAAAGGAAGGTGCGCTCATGATTCAGTCAAAATGTGTACATTTGTCACAAATCAATGTAACATGAATATTCCAGCTGAACTCAAGTACACCAAAGACCACGAATGGGTAAAACTCGAAGGTGACATCGCCACAATTGGCATCACCGAATTTGCACAAAGCGAACTCGGAGACATCGTTTATGTCGAAGTAGAAACCGTCGGAGAAACAATGGCACAAGAAGAAGTTTTTGGTAGTGTAGAAGCTGTCAAGACCGTTTCTGATTTGTTCTTGCCAATGAGCGGCGAAATCATCGAATTCAACGATGCGCTTGAAGCCAATCCTGAGTTAGTCAACAACGACCCATACGGTGCAGGCTGGATGGTTAAAGTTCGCGTAGCTGATGCCGCTGAGTTTGCAGCGCTTTTAGACGCCGAAGCGTACGCTCAAGAAGTTCACTAAGTAAAGTGCCTTTCAATAGACCCTAAGGATTTATCCTTCACTCATATAAACCGCCCAAAAGGCGGTTTTTTTATGGCCAAATATGCACAATAGACTCTATTTTTTGCTCTATTTGATCCGGAAGTTGGAAAAATAGGTCTCTATTGATTTTGGCTTCGAGCGCGTCGATAGACAGCGAGAAAGACAAAACGGATGCTTCCGACTTTGTGTTGGGCATGACAAATGCGATTCCTTTTTGTTGTTGGGGTGCGATGAGCGCCTTGAAATACGCTTTGGGCACGCTTACCTTATTGGCGCCAATTGTAGGGAGTCCAGGCTCTAAAATTGGTCCGGTGACTACGTAAAGTGTGTCGTATTGTAAAGTCCATGCGCGCACTTGTTCTTCGAGCTTTTTCCAGATGCCCCGATTGAACCCTGGCAGCTGCGGACTCATATTACTGTAATAAAATGATTCTTGCATCACTTGCAATGACCAACTCATGTCAGCAGCCGGAGCCAAATGACCGCGGTCATAGCCACTTTTGGCATAATCCGAATTTGTTGCGGTTTGCGTATAAACCAAAGGATCTTCTAAAAAACGATTACTGCGTTCTACACCGTCGCCTAAATGCGTTTTGGTCAGCATGTAGGCCACCCAATTAGCTTGTTCGTGTTGTTCGTTGTAGGAAAACGAATAAGCTATATGTGGGATAATTTCTTCACCAGGTAAAGGAAGCGGACAAGCTAATGATAGCTCTTTACTGTTATCTCGTCTTACACCTAGAAAGGAATTTAAACCCAAGAAAAAAGCCGCTATCCAAAGGAGGATGAACGGCTTTAAAAAAGATTGCTGCTTGAGCTTAAGCATCAATTTTGGCGTATTTGGCGTTTTTCTCGATGAATTCTCGGCGAGGTGGAACGTCGTCACCCATGAGCATAGAGAAGATTTGATCACACTCTGCTGCGTTTTCGATAGTGACCTGACGCAAGGTGCGGCTTTCTGGGTTCATTGTGGTCTCCCAGAGCTGCTCTGCGTTCATTTCACCAAGACCTTTGTAACGTTGGATATTGACTGAAGTTTCGCTGCCGCCGCCTTTGAGTTCTTGAATGAGGCGATCGCGTTGGTCTTCGTTCCAAGCGTATTCTGATTTGGTGCCTTTCTTGAC